>CALMIH010000068.1 GCA_937864085.1 uncultured Chloroflexota bacterium | reverse complement strand
CCATTCCTGGACATGTTGATCCCAACACTCGTTGATCCTTCGATGGCTCCTCCAGGGAAGCATGTTGCCACCGCATTCGTGCAGTACGCGCCGCATAAGTTGGCGCCAGAGCACGGCACATGGGATGACATCAAGGAGAGCTTCGGTGACCTTGTGGTGGACACCATCTCCGAATTCGCACCCGACTTCCGCAACAAGATCGTTGGTCGGCAGATCATGACGCCGCTCGACCTTGAGCGAACGATTGGCTTGACCGAAGGGAACATCTTCCAGGGCGAGATCTTGGTCCAGCAGATGGCATTCAACCGACCGGTGAGTGGCTGGGCACGCTACAAGACGCCGATCAAGGACTACTGGCTCGCCAGCTCCTCCGCACATCCGGGTGGCGGCATCATGGCGGCACCAGGTCGCCTTGCGGCGCTGGAGATTCTGAAGTCCAAGGCGGGGGACGAGTAATGGCAGCGAAGAAGAAGGCAGCGGCGCCCGCAGAGAAGGCAGCAGTCAAGAAGGCGCGTAACAGCGCCGATGTGATCGTCCTTGGCGGCGGGCATAACGGGCTCGTTGCGGCGGCGTACCTGGCGCGCGCGGGGATCAAGACGATCCTCCTTGAGGCGCGCGGTGAACTCGGCGGCATGGCACTCACCGCAGACATTGATGGCGTCAAGGCGCCGATGCTCGCGCACACCGTTGGTCGATTCCGCCCACGCGTGGCGCGCGACCTTGGCCTTGCTGGCAGCGTGCGACTTGTTGAGCCAGAGGTGCGCTCCTTTGCGCCGCATCCAACAGACGGAACATCGATCACGCTCTATCGCGATCCTGCAAAGAGCGCCAAGGAGCTCGAGAAGCGACCGAACGGCAAAGCAACCGCCGCTGGCTTCCTCAAGCTTGACGGTCGACTCCGCCGCATCGGCGCCTACTTTGAGCAGGTGCTGGACGGCGTGCCGCCAGATCTTGATGGCGGCAAGTCCGTTGCGGAGATGCTCGCAGGCTTCGCCTTCCGCAAGCCATTCACTGACCTAAAAGAAGGCGATGGTCGCGAGATCCTGCGCATCCTCCCAATGTCTGCCGCAGACCTTGTGGGTGAGTACATCCAACACGATGAACACCTTCTCGCGATGCTCGCCTGGCGCGGTGCCATCTACAACGCCGTTGGTCCAATGAGCCCAGGGACCGCCGCCACCATGCTCTTCGACGGCATCACCGGCGACGGCGCCGATGGTGGCGCGGCGGGGCAGACCGTTGTGGCGATCGGCGGACCTGGCGCGCTCGCCACGGCACTCGCCGATGCGGCGCGCGGCTTCGGCGCCGAGATTCGCACTGGCGCCAAGGTTGTTGCCATTACGGAGCAAGATGGCCGCATCACCGGCGTTGCGCTGGCGAGCGGCGAAGAGATCGCCGCACCGTATGTGCTCTCCACGCTTGACCCAAAGACCACGCTGCTTAGCCTGCTTGGCGTTGAGGCAACGGGTCCAGATCTCCGTCGACGCCTGCGCGCCACGCGCAGCAGCGGCGTCACCGCAAAGTTGAACCTCCTCGTAGACAAGCTCCCTACATTTACCGCCGCTGGGAAGGGCGAAGCGGCGGAGCAGACGCTGCGCGGCCGCATCGTGATCTTGGAGAGCATCCTCGGCATTGAGAAGGCCTTCGACGCATCCAAGTACGGCCAGATCAGCGAGACGCCAGTGATCGAAGCGCTGATCCCCACGCTGATTGATCCGTCACTCGCGCCAGACGGCCGCCACATCATCAGCTGCGTGGTGCAGTACGCACCTGCGGTCCTCAAGGACGGCGAGTGGGATGAGCCAACGCGCAAGGCCTTTGCCGACAGCGTGGTGGCGCAGCTGGAGCGTGTTGCACCAGGGATCACGCGACTGATCAGCGCGCGGCAGTTGATTACCCCAGCAGACCTGCAGAGCGATTGGGGTGCAACGGGTGGACACGCCATGCACGTCAATGAAGGGTTTGACCAGTTTGCGCAGTGGCGGCCCCTCTACGGGATCGGTCGCTATGAGACGCCGATCGACGGCCTCTTCCTCTCCGGCGCTGGCACCCATCCGGGTGGCGGCGTCACCGGCGCGCCTGGCGCCAACGCCGCCGAGGCGCTGATTCGCCAGCTCCGCCGCTCCGCAGACTAGCGGGCACCTCATCAGTTTTTCTCACGTTTCGTCGCGGCGGCGGCGTTAAGGTGCCGAAACTCTGAGCGTGGTTCATGACATGAATTCATATCTTCTTGACGAGATACGCGCCACATGCGCAGAGCCTGCGACACTAAGATCATGAAGTCATCTACCCGCGTCACCAAGGGGAAGATCGTTGTGGAGTTGAGCACACAGCGCACTCCAGACGCCTTCCCGCTCAAAGACTGGATCCCTGGTCGCCGACGCGTCCCAACCCAGGAGCGCTCCCAGCGCACGCGCCGCCAGATCCTTAGCGCCGCCGAGGCGCTCGCCAAGAACGAAGGCGTGGGAAACATCACCATGCAGATGATTGCCGCTAAGTCCAAGATCGCCGCCGGGACGGCCTACCAGTTCTTTGATGACCGCGACGCGATCTTCGCCGAGATCTACGAGGAGTGGGCGGTAACCTTCTGGGCCACGCTGAACAAAGCCACCGCAACGCCATGGACCGACGCCACCTGGCGCAGCGAGCTACGCGGCCTCATCACCCAAATGGGGAAGTTCTACCTGGCAAGCTCGGCGCGCTGGGACATCATTCGCTACGTGGAGTCCACCAAGCAGGGACGCGGCGCCATGCGCACCCTCCTTGATGCCAACATCAGCCGCTTCTGCGCCTGGGCAGGCCCGCTCTTCAGGGCGCGCGGCTATAGCGCAGCGGAGTGCAAGGCGATCTGCGGACTCTTGGTTCGCACCATCCGTGGTCACTGGGTCTACGGCGTCTACACCGCTCAGGAGCTGCGCGAACTCTCCAAGACCGCTGAAGACGGCACCACCGCCATCGTGGAGGTGAAGCTCACGCGCGCCAGCCGACCACGAGCCGTGAGCGGGAAGAGCGTCTAGCGCCCAGGCCCTAGCGCCGCTCGCCGACGAGGCCCGCCACGCGCGAACGGTACGCGCCGAGATAGAGCAGCAAGCC
>CALMIH010000067.1 GCA_937864085.1 uncultured Chloroflexota bacterium | reverse complement strand
CCTGTCGCTTCAGTTCGTGATGGAAGCGCTCAGCAGATTCATCGCGCGTGAAGTCAGTCTGATGCACTAAGCGTTCAATCGCCTTTCCGCGCACACGGAAGGCGACACCTTCACGGCTCACCTCAAATCCAGAGATCGCAATCGGATCAATGCGATGCACCACCACTCCAGCAGGTTCGGTTGGAAGCGAGAGTGTCTCGGCGTCAGGGAGGAGTCGCGCCAACTCTTTACGGAGGTTACTCACTCCCTCACCTAGGGTGCCGCCGAGCGCTGAGCAAGCAACGCTATTGAGGCCGAACTTGGCAAATCCCTCCTGCAGTTCGGCGAGTCGCTCGTGAACACCCGGACGATCAATCTTGTTTAAGACGATCAGCGTGGTCTTCTCAAGGAGCGCAGGGTTATGCGCAGAGAGTTCGTCGCGAATGATTCCTGCGTCGCGCAGCGGGTCAGCAGCGGAGGCATCAACAACGTGGACCAGGATGCGCGTGCGTGAGGCGTGACGCAAGAAGGCAAAGCCGAGTCCGGCTCCCATTGATGCGCCTTCAATAAGCCCTGGGAGATCGGCAATAGTTGGACGACGACCATCCTCTAGGCCGAGTTCAAGAACGCCAAGGTTGGGCTCGAGCGTGGTGAATGGGTAGTCGCCAATCTTCGGCTGCGCCGCCGTGAGGGCGGCGAGTGTGGTGGACTTCCCAGCGTTCGGAAGGCCAACGAGTCCAACATCGGCGATCAGGCGCAGCTCAAAGCGCACGGCGCGCACCTCACCAGGCTCCCCCTTCTGCGCGTGACGTGGTGCCTGATGCGTTGAGGTCACAAAGTGCGCATTCCCGAGGCCTCCGCGTCCGCCGCGAACGATCATCACGCGCTGTTCGCGCGAGACGATGTCAGCGATCAGGTCGCCACTCTCCGCGTCAAAGATTGCAGTGCCAGGCGGGACGCCGATCTCTAGCTCTCTCCCTGCCTTCCCGTGTGACTGCTTATTGCCACCGTTGCCGCCGTCTCCGGCGGTGAGAAAGCGCTTCTGCTCAAAGTCGCGCAGCGTGGTCTGGCCAGTGTCTACAGAGACATAGACGCTGCCGCCACGTCCGCCGTCACCACCGTCCGGGCCTCCACGCGGAACATGTGACTCGCGCCGCATCGTAGAGGCACCGTCGCCACCTCGCCCAGCTGTGAGGTGGAGATCTACAACGTCAAGAAACACACGCCCTACGGGAGGAAACGCGCCGGATTGTAAAACGTTGAACCACTGGAGAGCGGGTAGCCACGCGAAACGGAGAAGTGAAGATGTGGACCGGTGGTGCAGCCAGAATCACCAATCTTGCCGATCTGCTGCCCACGTGCGATCTTCTGCCCAGGTGAGACTAGGATCTTGGACATGTGGTAGTAGCCAGTGTAAAGATTTGACCCAACGGCGATCACCACTTGATTGCCCCCACAATTACTGACCCACCCTGTGCGCACAACAACTCCTGCCGCTGCAGCAAGAATCGGTGCGCCCGTAGATTGAGAGATGTCCATCCCGTCATGGCCGCGGAAGAAGCCTCGCACGAATCGCCCACCGGGGACGGGGTAGCGGAAGGTCAAGCCGTCATAGATCGCTGGGAGTGGCCCGTTATATGCGTACGATTGACCAGAGGCCGCATACGTTGGCAGTGCTGGTCCGCGCCCGCCCGGAAGGACGAGCACCATTCCGAGCACAACATCGGTTGAGCGAAGCCCGTTGTAGGCAACGATCTTCGCCTGCGGGATGTTCGCAGAAGAGGCGATTGATTTCATCGTCTCGTGCTCTCTGACCACATGGACATAGCCTTTCACGTCTGGAATCTTGAGGCGCTTCCCTGCAGGTGGATTACTTGTTGAGATCAAGCGATTTGACCAGATCACATCCATGAGCCCGATGCTGTAGAGCTTGGCGATCTGTGCAAGCGTCTGACCTTTTTGGACCACATGGATGCTGACATGTACACGACCATCTGGAATGCTGAGCTGAACGGCAGCGGGGAGTCGCATCGTTCCATCTTCAAGAATCTGTGGTCCGTCAAGCTCACTCACCGCGAGGCTGCTTGCGAGCTCCGCTGAGGCATCACGCGCCGGCTCAGCCGACCGCCAACCGAATGGGCTCGTCACCGCAACATCTGTCACCGTGCTGCCCTGCTCTGCCTCAAGGCTCAGCGGCGCCTCTAACGGTGCTACGCGATCGGGATCAAGCCCCGCGCCCCAGAGTGCAGGTGGGGTGTGCTCCGTTTCGGTCTCAACCGCGATGGCGATCCCCTCATCAAACGCACGAGCGCGCTGATCAACTCCAGGGCCAGGGAGGAGACTCGCCACAATGGCAACGCCAAGAAGTGTGGCGATGCCGACCGACGCAGCGCTCTCTGGGGCACGACTGATGGCATAGATCTGTTTTGCGATCCTGGCCTGACGCCGCTTGAGGTTGCGCATGAGCCCCAAACGCTCCAAGTGTGGCGTCAGCTTATGGGCGAGTGCGGCAAGGGCTAAGCCGCTGGTGCGCTCCCGCAAACGGGGATGAACACGGATGCGACGCGGCAGCGGATGCTTGAGAAACTCGCCCGCTCGGAAGAGGCTGAGTCGAATCGCTCGCTCACCCGCACGCTCGACCAGCCCACCAAACTCATAGGCGGCACGACGAATGGAGGCGGCGAGGCGGAAGAAGGCGCCTCCTCGGCGAACGCCGCCGCCTGGACGCAAGCGTGTTCTCTTTTGACCCTGGGAGCCTCTCTGAGCCATATCGCCTCCGATCTCGACCTATTCTACCCTTCGCCGATTCGGCTTCGACGGGGTGCGGGAGGTTGATCTCAGGCTGGGTTCGAGCCTTCAGTCCCCTTCGTCAGCGAGGCGAGGAACTGCGCGTTCGACTCGGTCTTGGCGATGCGGTTCAAGAGGAGCTCGATCCCCTCGTTCGCACCGACGGCGGAGAGCATGCGGCGCATCGTCCAGACCATCTTCAACGTTGCCTCATCAAGGAGGAGCTCCTCTCGGCGTGTGCCGGAGCGCTGCACGTCAATGGCTGGGAAGATGCGCTTCTCGGCAAGCTTACGGTCAAGGACAAGTTCAGAGTTGCCGGTCCCCTTGAACTCTTCGTAGATGACGTCATCCATCTTGGAGCCGGTGTCCACAAGGCAGGTGCCGATGATCGTGAGCGAGCCACCCTCTTCAAGCTTGCGCGCGGCACCAAAGAAACGCTTCGGTGGGTAGAGCGCAATCGGGTCAATACCGCCAGAGAGGGTTCGCCCTGACGGCGGGAGTGCCAGGTTGTACGCACGGGCGAGACGGGTGATGGAGTCGAGCAGCACCACCACGTCGGCGCCTGCCTCGGTGCGTCGCTTCGCAATCTCCAGCGCCATCTCGGCCACATGCGTGTGGTTCTCGGTCGGCTCATCGAACGTTGAGGAGATCACTTCGCCCTTCACGGAGCGGCGCATGTCGGTCACCTCTTCAGGTCGCTCACCAATGAGACAGACCATGAGCGAGATCTCCGGATAGTTCGCGGTTACACCCTGTGCGATCTGCTTGAGAAGGCTCGTCTTCCCCGCCTTTGGCGGCGAGACGATCAGCGCGCGTTGCCCCTTACCGAGCGGGTTGACCAAGTTGATGAGGCGTTGCGAAAGATTCGTTGGATCGGTCTCAAGGTTGATCAGCTCAATCGGATGGATTGGAGTCAGATCACCGAAGTGTGGCCGTCGGCGTGCCGACTCT
>CALMIH010000066.1 GCA_937864085.1 uncultured Chloroflexota bacterium | reverse complement strand
CTCGCCCGCCGAGGCGCCGCCTGTAACGCGACCGGCGGCACTGGTGATCGGTTCTGGTCCCGTGCGCATTGGGCAGGGGATTGAGTTTGACTACTGCGCGGTGCGCGCCGCAGAGCGGCTACGCGAGCGCGGCTGGTCGGCGGTGATGGTGAACAGTAATCCAGAGACGGTCTCCACTGACTTCGACGCCTCCACGCGCCTCTACTTTGAGCCGCTCGATGCCGAATCGATCATGGAGATCATCCGCGCGGAGTCACCTGAGGGCGTGGAGACCCTCCCCGCATTCGTGCAGTTCGGCGGACAGACGCCGCTCAATCTTGCCGCACCACTCGCCGCCGCAGGCGTCCCGCTCCTTGGCGCATCCCTCGAGGCGATCGACGAGACAGAAGACCGCGTCCGTTTCGCCGCACTCCTCGATCGTCTCGGCATCCTGCAGCCGCAGGGCGGCCTCGCCCGCAGCCGCGTCGATGCACTCGCGCTCGCCGAGAGCATCGGCTATCCGGTGATCGTGCGCCCGTCATACGTGATCGGCGGGCTCGCGATTGACTTTGCTTACACGCCAGACGATCTGACGCGCCAACTTGAACGAATCGGCGAGATCGCTGCGGCGCGTCCGCTGCGCATTGATCGCTTCCTTGAAGGGATTGAGACTGATATTGATGCGGTGACGGACGGCGAGACGGTGCTGATCCCTGGACTCCTTGAGCATGTGGAGCTCGCCGGTGTGCACTCAGGCGACTCAATCGCCGTCTATCCGCCGCAGCGCATCTCTGCAGCGCGCCAGGCGGAGGTCGCCGAGATCTTCACGCGCCTCGTACGCGAGATCGGCGTCCGCGGTTTGGTGAACGCGCAGTTCATCGTGCGCGAGGAGGGGATCTACCTGATTGAGGTGAACCCACGCGCCAGTCGCACCGTGCCCTTCATGAGCAAGGTGACTGGAATCCCAATGGTGCCGCTCGCGGTGGATATTGCGCTCGGCGACACGCTGGCGAGCGCCGGCTACCGCTCCGGCGTGGCATCTGCGCCGACTGGCGTGGCGGTGAAGGCGCCAGCATTCAGCACCGCAAAGCTGCGTGGTGTGGATCCAACGCTCGGGCCATTCATGCAGAGCA
>CALMIH010000065.1 GCA_937864085.1 uncultured Chloroflexota bacterium | reverse complement strand
TGGAGACGTGGGCGATTCGCGCAGACGGTGAGGTTCGCTGGCGCTTGGCCCACACCGACGTTGTTGGCGCCGCTGAACTGCTCGGCGGGCAGCTGATCCTCACCAGCATCTCTGGCGCAACGCAATCGATTGATCCTGCAACCGGACGGGCGCTCGCATGAAACGAGCACTCCGATGAACGGCGTGCTGCTGCTTGCTAGCGGTGTGCTGCTCATTGCGCTCTCCATCTGGAGTAGTCGCCGTGGCGGCACACGCACGCGCGCGGCACGTCTGATGGCGGGCGTTGCGCCCGTCTCACCGCGCGAGGCGCTCCTCATTGGCGACGGGCACTACCTTGCGGTGAGCGGCAACATTGACGCCGCTGAGGCGTTCGAAGATGAGAGCCACCGACCGCTCGTCTACCGACGGGAGCGCGTCCTGATTGCAGATGGATCTGCATGGCGCGAGATTGAACGCGCGGTGCGCAGCGTCCCGTTCGTCATTAGTGATGGTGCACATTCGGTGGCGATCGATGCGGCACAACTTGGCGATGGGCTCGTCGTCATTGAACGGCAGTGGGATGGGAGCGTGACGGAGCTCGCCGCAGCGCACCGCGATTATCAGGACCCTGAGAGCGCGGCGCTCGTGGCGCAACTCGCCAGCGCTGCACCAACGACCGGTGCGCGCGTGATCCTAGAGCAGATCAGCACGCTCGATCGCGGCACCGCCGCGGGGCTGCTGCGTGACGGCGCGCTCACCGCAGGCGGCGCAGGACAGCCGCTCGTCCTCACCACACTCGATCGACGTGAGGCGCTCCGCATCTTGGGGAGTGGCCAGCGAGCGAGTCTCGCCGCTGGCCTGCTGACGCTCCTCCTGCTGATCGCGGGCCTCCTCCTCTTTGTCATCGGCAGCGCCGCACTGCTGAGCGAGGCGACGAGCGGAGCGGGTGCCGCGCTGTCACCGAGTCCCGCGCCAGACCCGACAGCGGCAAGTGGCGAGTCGGGAGATGCGCGCAACGGTGGCGTTGCGACTGGGCCTGGCGGACTGGCGGGGCTCCTCAGCGCACTCGCCCTCCCGTTTGCCGTAGGGGCGCTGATTGCCTTCGTTGTGAGCGTCGTCGTCCGCGCACGCCGCAGGGCGACTACGATGCGCCCATGAAGCCATATGACGTTGCCGCGATTCGCGCGCGATTCCCATCCCTCGCCAACACCCTCCCGGACGGTCGCCCGATCGCCTTCTTGGACGGACCAGCCGGGACGCAGGTGCCACAGAGCGTCATTGACGCGTACGCCGATTTCTTCTTGCGCGCCAATGCGAATAATGGTGGCCTCTTCAGCACCTCACGCGCGCAAGGTGAAGGTGAAGATGCAGCGCACCGCGCCGCCGAGGATCTCCTCAACGCACCAAAGGAGAGCGTCAAGTTCGGCGCCAACATGTCCACGCTCAACTTCCAACTCTCGCGCTCGCTTGCGCGCGAACTCAAGGCTGGCGATGAGGTGATCGTCACGCAGCTTGATCACGACGCGAACTACAGTCCGTGGCGCCTCCTCGCCGAAGATCACGGGCTCGTCTTGAAGACGATTCGCCTCAACGCGGCCGACGGGACGCTTGACATGGAGCACTACGCGTCGCTCCTTGGTCCGCGCACCAAGATTGTTGCGACAGGGATGTCCTCCAACGCGCTCGGCACGATCAATCCAACGAAGAAGATTGTGGAGGCGGCACACGCGGTTGGCGCGCTGACTGTCCTTGACGCTGTCTGCAGCGCGCCGCACTACCCCGTTGATGTGCAGGCGCTCGACACCGACTTCCTCCTCTGCTCGCCGTATAAGTTCTACGGTCCGCACGCCGGCCTCCTCTACGGAAAGCTGCCACTCCTTGAGCGTTTCGGTCGCTATAAGGTGCGCCCCGCACACGATCTCTGGGAAACCGGGACGCCCGCCTTCGAGGCGATGGCGGGCGTGACGGCGGCGATCAACCACATCGCCTGGATCGGCGCCGAATTCGGTGACCCGGCAGATCAGGCGCCGCTCAGCGGTCGCCGTGGCCAACTGCGCGCCGGACTGAAGGCGATCACGCGCTATGAGACCGAGCTTGTGCGCCTCCTCCTTGATGGTGTCGACCAGATCAGCGGCGTGCAGGTGCGCGGCATCACTGATCGAGCGCGACTGAACGAGCGCACCTCAATCGTCTCGTTCACGATGGACTTCGCCACGCCAGACGAAGCGGCGGAGCATCTTGGGAACGACGGCATTCAGGTCTGGAGCGGCGACTTCTACGCGCCGAACGCCATTGACGCCCTCGGCCTCACCGAGAAGGGTGGCGTCCTGCGCACCGGGCTGATGTCGTACAACACCGCAGATGAGGTGCAGCGACTTCTCACCTCACTGAAGACGCTCGCCGCATCCAAGGCACTCGCCGCATCAAAGAGCTGATCGTGCGCGCGCCGATCATCCTGATCACCGTTGCGGATCACGACGCCGATCTTGATCCAGCACGCGTCGCGCTCGTCAACGCACGCTACGCCGACGGCATCCGTCGCGCCGGTGGCCTGCCGATCCTCATCTCATCCAACGCAACGGCGGCGCAACGCGCCACCGCCTTCGCCAGCGCGGAGGGTCTGCTCCTCTCCGGCGGCGCAGATATCCATCCCGATCGCTACAACGAGGTGATTGATGGCGCGGTGGAGATGGACACGGCGCGTGACACGTTGGAGTGGGAGGCGATCGCCGCCGCCGACGCGCGACAACTCCCGATCTTCGGCATCTGCCGCGGCATGCAGCTCCTGAATGTGCATCGCGGTGGCAGCCTGTTGCAGCATGTAGATGGACAAGTTGGTGCGGCGTATCCGGCGGTACCAGCACTTACGCATCCGCTCAACGTGCAGCCTGCAACACGGCTCGCCGCGATCCTTGGCGATCAGCGCGCGCCACTCGCGGTGAACAGCTATCACCATCAGGCGGTGACGCCAGAGCGACTCGCCGCAACACTGATCCCCTCCGCCTACGCCGACTCGCCGCGCGGGATCTTGGTTGAGGGACTTGAAGAGGCGGGAGATCGATTCGTCCTTGGGGTGCAGTGCCACCCCGAGCGCACCGAGAGTTCGCCAGCCGATCTTGAGCGCGTCTGGGCCGCCTTCGTTGCGGCGGCGGGGAGCACGCCTGGTGCGGCGGGGAGTGGTGTGGCACAGTCTGGGACATGACCCAGTCGAGCCGACACGGCAACCCAGACGAAGACTTCAGTAAGAGCGATCGCTCAGCGCGCCTTCTCCGCACGCTGAAATACGTTGAGGCGGTCGGTGAGTCGGGGATCCGGCCGAGCGACCTTGCGAAGAAGCTCGGCGTCAGTCGACGCACCGCCTACCGTGACCTGAAGGCGCTCGAGATGGAGGTCGACATTCCGATCTGGAATGAACACGGCCGCTGGGGTGTCTCCCAGAGCGGCCTCCTCCCTGCACTTCGATTCAGCCGCGACGAAGCGCTCGCGATTGTTCTCGCGGCGCGACTCCTCGCAAAGTTCGCCACCGGCTACGACCCAGAGTTGGGTGCGGCGCTGATGAAGCTCGGCGGCATGTTGGATGAGCCGCTCCGCTCCGCGGTAGAGCGCACCGTCTCGCAACTGAGCAACCTTCGCGATCAACCAGAGGCGCAGTCGCGCCTGCGCGTTCTGGCCAACGCCTGGGTGAACGGTCGCGTCGTGGAGTTTGAATACGCCCCCGCCTGGAGCAATCCTGGCACCACGCGTACTGCACGCGTGCATCCGTATCTGATTGAACCGTCATCGGCAACGCTTGCAACGTATCTGATTGGATTTGACGAGACGCGCAACGCCATGCGCACCTTCCGCGTGGATCGCATCGTCAATCCACGCATGACGCCGTCCACCTTCGTTCGGCCGAAAGATGTTGAGCTAGAGCGCACCCTCGCCGCCGCCTGGGATATCGTCGCCGATCAGCCGCTCGAAGAGATCGTGATCCGCTTCACCCCAGAGGCGGCGTCACGCGCATCTGAGACGCGCTGGCATCCGTCACAGACGAGCGAACGTGAAGCGGACGGCTCACTCCTCTGGCGCGCACGTGTCTCCGGACTCCTTGAGGTGCGCTCGTGGATTCTTGGTTGGGGCGAAGGGGCCGAAGTGCTGAAGCCACAAGCACTGCGCGATGACGTTGCGCGCACGCTCGCCACCGCGGCGGCGCGCTACACCGGCGCATGAGCGGTAACGCATGAGCGGCAGTGGTGCTAGCGAGGCGGCGCGCTTTAAGGCGGTCAACCTGATCAGCGATCCGATCCACGGCTACATTGAGCTGACCAAGCGCCTCACGCCAGAGGGTGCCGCAGCGCTCGGCTACCTCGCGGAGGAGGCGGCCGAAGAAGATCTCCTTGACACGCCGTGGTTGCAGCGACTCCGGCGCATCAGTCAGTTGCAGAGCGCACGTTGGGTCTTCCCTACTGCCGAGCACAGTCGTTTCGCGCACGGCCTTGGGGTGATGCATGAGGCGGGCCTCTGGGCACGCCATCTTTACAGTTCGCTCGCTGAGCAGTTGCGCGCCAGTGGCGATCCCGTCCCAAGCGAGGGGCTCGTTGTCGAGACGCTGCGCGTTGCCGGACTCCTGCACGACGTGGGCCACGGACCATTCGCCCACTTCTTTGACCACGAGGTGCTGGAGAAGTTCCCAGCGCCTGATGACGCGCGCCGCGCGCCAGGGAAGCGCCTCGCGCACGAAGATCTTTCGGCGCTAATCATCGAGCACGAAGTTGGCGAAATCATCGGCAGACTTCGCCGCGCACCGGGTGAACACGCCGAACGCGATCGATTCCATGAGGGCGAGTCGATTGACCCGACCTGGGTGAGCTTCCTCATCTCTAAGCCACCACTCGAAGATGCAGCAGCGCCAAAGTGGCTGCGTATCATGCAGCCGCTGCTGTCAGGCGTCTTCACCGTCGACAACCTGGACTACGTCCGCCGCGACGCGTACATGACCGGCGTGCAGATTGGTGCTGTGGATGTGGAGCGACTCCGTCGCTACAGCTTCATCGGGCCGCGCGGTCTCACCCTCTATGAGCCCGCAGTCGGCGCGCTGGAGAGTTTCTTGAATGCGCGCCACTTCATGTACCAGCAGGTCTATCTGCATCGCACGGTGCGTGGAATCGACCTCGACATGCAAGAGGCGTTCGCGCCAGGGATTCGTGCCATCTTCGGCGACACCTCGCCAGCAGACGACCTTGCCGCATATCTCGAACTCGACGAATACACCCTTCTGCACCAGGCGGCGCGCTGG
>CALMIH010000064.1 GCA_937864085.1 uncultured Chloroflexota bacterium | reverse complement strand
CGTGTAGCGCTGCGAGAAGTCGGAGCCGAGGCGCTTATCGCGCCACGCGGCGTGCACGTCAGCGTGGCGGGTGATGAAGTGGATCCCACTCTGCGGTGAGTGCCAGACCGGCCCGTGCTCCCGTAGCCGGGCGTAGGAGGGGAAGGGATCGAGCGCGGTGGCTGGGTCGGTTGGGTCGAAGAGGAGGGCTGAGTCCGCCACGCGGTTACGCCCCAGCGGCGCGGTCTCGGGCGATCAGGAGGCGCAGGCCGTGTACAGCCGTGTCGATCACCGGATCAATGGAGAAGTTCTTCATCGATGCCTGTGACTCCTCATGCGTCATCGAGGGGCTCCCAACGCAGACCATGATGCCGCCCGCACGGGCGCGCAGCGTTGCCGCAACGATGAAGAGCGTTGCCGCCTCCATCTCTGAGCAGATCGCGCCTCCCGCCATCCATGCCTTCCAACGTCGCCTCAGGTCATCCGCAATCGGCATGCGCTCTGGCGCGTGCTGCCCGTAGAACGAATCCTTCGATTGCGCCACGCCAACATACGAAGGGAAGCCGCTCGCCTGCGCAGCCTCGCGCAGCGCGATCGTCACATCAAGATCTGCAACAGCAGGGAATTCAATCGGAAGATAGTGGCGGCTCGTCCCTTCGTCGCGGATCGCGCCACTGATGACGCCGAGTGAACCGGGCTTGATCTGTGGTTGCATAGAGCCAGAGGTGCCGACGCGAATGAAGGTATCAACGCCAATGTCGTGCAGCTCCTCAACAGCGATCGCCGTTGATGGGCAGCCGATACCCGTTGATGTGCAGGCAACGGGTACACCGTCAATCTCACCAACCCACGTGGTGTATTCGCGTCGCTGCATCACCAGGCGCGGGTTGTCGAAGCGGCTCGCGATCGCCTCCACGCGACCAGGGTCGCCAGGGAGGAGCGCGTAGCGACCAACATCGCCCTGCTTCAGGCCGATGTGATGCTTCCGACCGTCCTTCTCAGTTGCCGCCATTAGGCACCCCCTTTCGCCAAGTATGGCGCGGCGAGTGCCGCCGCATCCTCTCGACTCAGGTAGCTGCTCTGCGTCCCGAGGCGCTCCACGCTCTTTGAGGCGCAGGCGACAGAGAGTTTTGCCGCCTCAACTGGGGTGAGCCCGCTCGCCAGGCCGAAGGCGAAGGCGCCGAGGAAGGCGTCGCCCGCTCCCGTGGTGTCCACAACTTTCGCCTCAGGCGCCGGAATGCTGATCAGCTCTTCACCTGGGATGGCGATCACCGCTCCAGCAGAGCCGAGCGTGACGATGAGCTTCGCTCCGGACTTTGCCGCCGCCGCCTTGATCCGCGCGTTCGCGCCATCACCGCGCGGCTCGCCACCGAAGATCGTGGCGAACTCTGTCTCGTTTGGTGCAAGCCAATCTGTTGCGGCGAGAAGTTCAGGCTTAAGGACCGCAGCGGGGGCTGGGTTCAAGAGTGTGGTAATTCCGGCGGCGCGCGCAGCGCGGAATGCGGCGAGCGTCACGTGCTGAGGAATCTCAAGCTCACCAACCACGATGAGTGGCTTGAACTCGCGTACCGCGACCTCGGCGATCGCTGGGTCGGTGCTGTTGTTCGCGCCCGGGATAATGATGATGCGATTCTTCCCCTTGGCGTCAACCCAGATTGGTGCTACGCCGCTGCTCTCATCAACGGTGCGCATCCAGGTGGTATCAATCTTCTCCTTGACGAAGTTCTCCATGTGCGCGGCGCCATACGCGTCGTTCCCCACCGCGTTGACCATGGCGACTGGCACGCCGAATCGCGCCGCCATCACCGCCTGGTTTGCACCCTTACCGCCAAAGCCCATCTGGAATCGGTCGCCTACGAGCGTCTCGCCAACTTCAGGGAGGCGCTGCGCGTAGGCGATGAGATCCATCATGGTGCTCCCGACCACAAGAATGCGTGCTTCGCTCATCTTCCGCTCTCACTCCTCTGTGGGCCGCACGCCGCAACTGCGGCGGGTCTGCGATGATGATGCCGCCTCCGCGCCCTCTCTGCACGGCGCGTCGCGGTACACGTTGGAGGACGAGTCAATGCACGAGAGCCAACTCTGGGAGAGCCCCGTCCTTCAGTCCGTCCTGCCCGTGGTTGAGGCGAGCAAGCATGTCCGAATCTCTGAGGAGGCGATCCGCCGCGTGGCCGGCTGGATGGCATATGAGGAGTTTGCGCCGATCGGCGGCGGCTCCGCTGGACCGTTCGATGTTGGCTCAGATCCCGACCGCATCACGAATCTCACGATGCTTGTGAACACGTTGAACTTCGCCTTCACCGACTTCACCACCTCCGTGAAGTTTGAGACGGAGTACCGCGGCGTGACCTACGTCGACAGCGAAGCGATGGTCGCCTGCATGCACCGCGCCGTCAGCGCTGGCGAACCGCTCCTCACCGGCGAGTGGGCGGCAGGCGCAACACACGACGATCTTTCGCGCATCTTCAAGGGGAACATCCAGATGCCAATGCTCGCAGAGCGTGCGCAGATCTTGAATCAGGTCGGTGCAGTGCTGGTGGATCGCTACCAAGGCGCCTGGCATAACTGGGTCGCATCGTGCACCCCTGCGCTCTACGCAGATGGCGAAGGCCTCTTAGAGCGACTCCCCGTGGAGTTCCCACGATTCAACGACGTCAGCATCTGGCGCGGACGCGAGGTGAAGATCGCGAAGTTGGCGCAGCTGGGACTCTGGTCGCTCCACCTCTCCCTCGCGCGCGTTAGGAAGAAGACGCTGCGCGATCCGTGGCGCGCAACGGCCTTCGCCGACTACATCGTCCCTGTTGCGCTGCGCGTGATGGGGATCGCTACCTTTACCCCTGTACTAGCCGAGGCGATTGATCACGGCGTAGAGATTCCGCGCGATTCAGAAGAAGAGATTGAGTTGCGGGCGCTCTCCATTTACGCAGTGGCTCGACTCACCGATGAGATCAATGCGCTCCGCCCAGATGCACTGCAGCTGATCAGCCCGCAGGTGGACTACCGACTCTGGAAGAGCTACCACGCAACGCATCATCCGCATCACCTGACGCGCACGGTGATGTACTAGGGTGAAGCGATGAAGCGTCAACATATCTTCTGGCTCTCAGTAACCGCAGTGCTTTATACCGTTGCTGTGGCGGTGAGCAACCTGCTCATCCCAATCTTCATCAACCTTGGGCCGCTCGGCATGCTCTCCACGGGCACGCTCACCTTCGGCCTCACCTTCACGCTACGCGACATCGCCCATCAGACCAGCGCACGAGCTGGGCTCGGCCGCACGCCGATCTTCCTGATGATCGCCGTGGCCGCCGTAGTGAACGTGATCGTGGCGGCGATCATCGGAACGCCGAGCCGCTTCTTGATCGCCTCGTTCGGCGCCATCCTCCTCTCTGAGGGCGTGGATACGGAGATCTATCACCGACTTCGGCAGCGCTCCTGGCTGATGCGCGTCTTCTCTAGCAATGCGGTGAGTGTGCCGCTCGACTCGATCACCTTCACCGTGGTCGCCTTCGCCGGTGAGCCAGGCTACGACGCGGCGATGATGCTCCAGATCATTGAGGCGGATCTCCTCTTCAAGTTCGGCATCGGTGCGCTGATCGCACTCGGTAAGAACTGGTGGGACCGAACCTTAAAACGAGAGGCGACCGAGTAACTTCCCTGAGTCTGGATCAATTGCGCTGAGTCGCGCAGCGGCACCAACGGCAATGCGTCCAAGTTCTGGTGTGCGCAGCAGGTCTGCTGGCGTCTTCGTCCCCGCCGTCACAGCGGCAGCCAGTGGGATGCCTGCACCAATCAGGTTGGCCACGCCAACGTCAATCAGCGAAACGGCGCCGGCGAGCGTTCCGTCACGCAGCGTCACCTCTGCACCGCGTACACGCGCTGGCATGCTGCCAAGCATGAAGTCGCCGTCACCCATCCCAGCAGCTGGACAGGCATCGGAGACAACGATGAGTCGGCTCCCAAGGATCTCAGCGAAGAGCTTGACGACGCGAAGGTTGACGTGCACGCCGTCACAGATCATCTCAGCGCGTGCGCTGCGGTGTGCCAGTGCTGCGCCAACGAGACCGGGTGTGCGGTGATGGAACGGATCCATGCCGTTACATAAATGTGTTGTGCTCGTTGCCCCCGCCGCCCATGCTGCGTCAGCCTGCTCATACGTTGCACTGCTGTGGCCAACAGATACAACGATCTTTCGCTTGGCAAGGTAGCGAATCAGCTCCTCTGCCCCCTTCAACTCAGGGGCAACGGTGACAAGACGCAGCGCCGACCAATCCTCTGGGCGATCCTCTAGCGCGCGAAGGAGCTCAACGCCGCTAATAAGCACCGTCCCATCATGCGCCCCTTTGCGCGAATGGTTGATCGCTGGACCTTCGGAATTAGCGCCGAGAATGATCGCCTCGTCTCGCGCGCGGCCGCGCTGCAACTCTGCACTCTGCTCATCGCGTGCAACACGTACGGCGCGCGTCCAAATGCGCAGGCTGTCAACTGGGAGGCTCACCGATGCCGGGAGGATCGCCGCGTAGCCGTGCTTGCCCGCCTCAACGGCGAGTGCACGGAGTGAGGCGACAATGTCACGCTCCGGATTACGCACGCCACGCGACGACATCAGCAGCTCATGTGCGCCGCCAGGGCCAAGGACATCGTGCCCGCCCGCGCCGTGGAGGTGAATATCAACGTAGCCTGGGACGATCAGCCCAGTGACACGCCGAGCGCGTGCTGCGAGTGCTGTGCCGTTCCGTGCCCGTGCAACGGAGACAATCTTGCCAACACCTGCGGGATCGATGCCGATAATCGCATCGTCAATAATCTTTCCGTTGATCAGCGCCGCGCCGCGAATGCCGCGCGCTGTAACCGAAGCGCTCGCCATCAGTCCTCT
>CALMIH010000063.1 GCA_937864085.1 uncultured Chloroflexota bacterium | reverse complement strand
AGTGGCGAGTGGCTGGCGATGCCCACCTGCAGCCGTACGGCGCGCTTTGCGCCAGCTGCGGATGCGGCGGCAACGGCGTGTTCAATCGCGGCAACTTCGCCGGAGAGGACGATCTGCCCCGGAGAGTTTCTGTTGGCCAGAACGAGCACGCCGTGCGCTGCGCCTTCTGCGACGATGCGCGACTCTTCGGTCTCTGGGAGCCCGAGGATCGCCGCCATCGCGCCTGGGCGTCCGCCGCCAGATGTCTGCATCAGCTCGCCACGCTTGCGCGAAAGCTTCACCGCATCGCCAATGCTGAGCGCGCCCGCCGCAACGGCGGCGGCGTACTGCCCAGCGGAGTGGCCGGCGGCTAAGATCGGAGTTTCCAGCGTTTCGCCACGGGCCGCGGCACGTTCACGCGCCGCCTCAAGAAGTGCAATGGAGATGATCAGGATTGCGGGCTGCGCCTGCTCGGTGCGCTCGAGCGCCTCGGTTGGGCCGGTGGCAATAAGTGCGCCGATGCTCTCTCCGAGCGCCTCTTCCGCCTCGGCCAGAACGGCGCGCGCGGCGGGGGAGGCGGCGAGGGCCTCGTTACCCATGCCGACCGCCTGCGAGCCCTGCCCAGGGAAGATCCACGTCGTGATTGGGGACATGCGGGCATCGTAGAGGGGGAGTGCGCACGAGGGGTGTATTATATGCGTGTATGCATACAAATAAGAGACGCCGTCTACCAGACCTCTCCCGTGCTGCGGATGAGCTGCGCAGTCGTATCGCAGGTGCGGGGCGAGCACCGCTCGGTAGCGGGATCGACGAGGTATCGCGTCGTCGTCAAAGCCTCGGCGAGATCGGCGGCCGCATCGTCTCCATTCGCAGGCTCTGGCGCGAACTCGTCCTCTCCACCGCGCAGCAGTTGGCGCCGACCGATCTCTCGCTCGCCCAGGTTGCGGCGCTCTATCTCCTCGCCGATGGACGGGCGCGCAATGTTGCAGAGATCGCAGCGGAACTCGGACGATCACACTCGGCCACCAGCCGGCTCGTGGCCGGACTCGTTGCGCGCAAGCTGTTGCGCGTGATCAGCGCCGATGATCGACGTCGTCGCGTGCACCTTCTTGCTGTGGCGGGGGAGGCGATGCTCACCGCAATCGATCGCGGTCGTGCCGAGCAGTTCGTTGGCGTGGTGCGCCGACTACCGGCTGCGGAGCGGGGACTTGTTGCGGCGGCGGTTGCTGCGCTAGCGACGCGCGCGCCGGCTACTCCCCCGCGTAGCCCAGGGTGACGTCGTAGAGGACCTCAACGCCCCAGGCGAGTGCCTCTTCTGAGACGCGTTCGTCAACGCCGTGGAAGCGCTCCATGAATCGCTCCTTCGGATCCAACAGATACGGTGAGAATCCGTAGGTTGGGATCCCGGCAGGGACGGTGATCTTCGCGTCGGTGGCGTACGGCGCAACCGCTGGCATCAGGATCGCCTCACTGTCGCGCGCGCGAATTGCAGCTGACGCAATGCCGAGAATTTCGTGATCCATCGGATTGCTCACCGCGTCGCCGTACTCGGTCAGCTCCGCCTTGACGAACGGTGCAAGGTCGGCGCCAATTCGCTCCATCATTGCCGCCTGCGCCTGCTTGCGCGTGGTCCCCGGAAGGATGCGGCTATCAACCGTGAGTGTTGCGGAACCAGGGAGCACGTTGGAGCGAATCCCTGAGGCGATGATCGTTGGAGCGAACGTGTCGCGTAGGACGGCGCGGAGTGCGCGGAGCAGCTCAGGGGCGCACCCGGCGGTTGGCGCTTCGCTGTTGAGTGGGGCCGCATCGCTGAAGGTTTTCTCGGCGAGGAGGCGCTCAAGGCGCTTGATCGCCTGTTCAGGGAGTGCGGCACGAAGTGCACCAATTAACGCTTCATTTTCCGCGACGAGCTGCACGGGGCCAGGGACGGAGACGCGCTCCACGATCTGCGCGGCGCGCAGGAGGGCGTTGTCGCTATCTGGCATGGAGGCGTGGCCCCATCGTCCGCTGACTGTGATGTTGAATCGGGCGAAGCCCTTCTCGGCCACCTGTAGCGGATAGATGCGACGGCCGGCGGCGGTGATCGTCATCCCCCCGGCTTCAGTGAGCCCAACCGCGGCATCAAGCCAGTGCTTTCGATCGCGCAGGACGAGTGCGATGCCGTCTTCGCCACCCGTCTCCTCATCCGCCGTGGCGGTGAGGATGATGTCGCGTCGAAGTCCGGGGATCGGATCCTTTGCTGGATTCAGACCTGCGGCGCGTGCGCGGGCGCAGAGGAGTCGAATCACGCCAACCTGCACGGCGAGCGCCCCCTTCATATCAACTGCGCCGCGACCCCAGACGTAGCCGTCCTTTACGACGCCTTCAAATGGGTTCACCGTCCAGCCGTCTTGATTGGCGGGGACAACGTCTAGGTGCGCGAAGAGGAGCAGCGCGCCACTCTCCTTGTCGCGCGGGTCGAGCTTTGGGTTGGCGGCAGATGCACTGCCGTGCAGGCGCACGCTGACGTTTCCGCGATCAGGGATCGGCTCAAAGAACTCTGGCTCCAAACCTTCGCGCTTCAAGAGCTCAATCAGCACCTTGGCGGCGCGTGTCTCATTCCCCGGCGGGTTGACGCTCTCGGCGCGAATCAGCTGCACCAGATCCTGCGACGCTTCGGCGCCGATCTTCTTGAGGAGTGCTGGATCAACGGAGGCGGAGGGGAGCCCTTTCGGGAATCGCTCGGCGGCGGTGGCGGCGAACTGTGAGCTGCTCAATTTAGCCTCCGAGTCGCTGGGCGATGATGTCAAGGATCGTGAAGAGGATGGCGGTTCCAACGAGTCCGCCGACGATCAGTTTCACGCCGAAGAGGCCGCGGCGCTCCTGCTCCGCCGCACGCTCAGGATCCGGCGCATCGCTCCCTGGGATGACGGGGACATCAAGGCCGCGGAGCCCCTTTCGTGGGTCGCGTGGGTCGATTGGACGCTTGGAGCCCATGGCGCCCCCTACCTCTCTGCCGCGGTGTCGAGTGCGCGCTTCAGTCGCTTCCCGGTGGTGATGGCGCCATCGGAGGCGCTACTCACGAGTGCGGCGTACTTTGCCCAGACGCCACCGTTGTAGTGCGGCGCTGGCGCGCGCCAGGCGGCGCGGCGCGTGGCGAGCGTCGCCGCATCAACCTCAAGTCGCAGCTCGTGCGCGGCAACATCAATGGTGATCGTGTCGCCCTCTTCAATGAGACCGATCGGTCCGCCGAGCGCCGCCTCAGGTGCGATGTGCGCCACCATGAAGCCGTGCGTTGCGCCAGAGAATCGTCCGTCGGTGATCAGCGCCACTTCGTCACCGAGTCCCTGACCAACGAGTGCGGCGGTGACGGCGAGCATCTCGCGCATCCCCGGTCCACCGACCGGTCCTTCGTAGCGAATCACCACCACGTCACCAGCCTTAATGCCGTTGGCAACAATTGCGGCGAAGGCCGCCTCTTCGCCATTGAAGACGCGCGCCGGTCCGCTGTGATGACGCCGCGCGTGTCCGGCGAGCTTGACGATTGCACCTTCTGGTGCGAGTGAGCCGCGCAGTACGGTGAGTCCGCCGTTCGGCGACATCGGCTTGTCAATTGGGAAGATCACCTTCTGGTTCGGCGCCTCTTTGGCGCTCGCAGCAATCTCACCAATGGTGCGTCCATCAACGGTGCGCTCGTTAAGATGCAGCATCTTTCCAGCGGCGAGTTCGCGCAGCACCAGGGCAATGCCCCCCGCCTTGTGTAGGTCGAGTGCGGCGTAGCTGCCGCCAGGGATCAGGTTGCCGATCACAGGAGTTGACTCGCCGAGTCGCTCGAAGGCTTCAATCTCCAGCGGGAGGTCGAACTCGCGCGCAATGGCGAGCAGATGCAACACGGCGTTTGTTGATCCTGCGGTTGCACCAACGGCGCGAATCGCGTTCTCTAGCGCCTTCTCCGTGACGAGTGCACGCGGGCGCACATCGTCGCGCACCAGCTGCACGGCGATCTCGCCAGAGCGTTCGGCGGCGGCGATCTTCTCTGGGTCTGGTGCTGGGATCCCATTTAGCCCGGCGGGGGAGAGGCCGAGCACCTCCATCGCCATGCTCATCGTGTTGGCGGTGAACTGTCCGCCGCATGCGCCAGGACCTGGGCAGGCGACATTCTCCAGCGCCCAGAGCTCTTCGGCGCTGATCTTCCCCGCGCGATACGCGCCGACCGCCTCAAAGACGCTCTGCACGGTGACGTCTTTTCCTTTGAATGAACCGGGGAGGATCGTGCCGTTATAGAGGATGAGTCCCGGAATGTTGAGTCGGCCGAGCGCCATCGCGGCGCCCGGGCTCGTCTTGTCACAGCCGGTGAGGCAGACGATGCCGTCAAAGCTATGCCCTGCAGAAACAAGTTCAATGGAGTCGGCGATGATCTCGCGCGAGATGAGCGACGCCTTCATCCCTTCGGTGCCCATCGCCACACCGTCTGAGACGGAGATGGTGCCGAACTCCATCGGCGTGCCGCCAGCGCGCCGAATGCCGCGCTTCACCGCATCGGCGAGCTCGCGCTGGTTGTAATTGCACGGCATCGTCTCGATCCAGGTGGTGGCAACGCCGATGATCGGCTTGGCGAGATCTTCGTCGGTGAAGCCGATCGCCTTCAGCATCGCGCGCGCTGGCGCGCGATCAGGGCCATCGGTCATGGCGGCGGAGTGCCGCTTCGCAGGGTCGCTCGGCCGGTCGTAGGGGCTCTTCGCGCTCACTTTGCCGCCTGTGGCGCCTTGGTGTTGACGGTTCCCGGGTGCGCGCGTTCATGTGCCTCAATGTCGGCCTCTTTAGAGCGGACGAAGTCGAGCTCGTCGAGCCCGCCGAGGAGCATCTTCTGCGCGAAGGGGTCAATCGCGAACTTC
>CALMIH010000062.1 GCA_937864085.1 uncultured Chloroflexota bacterium | reverse complement strand
CCAGCGGTAGCGGAAGCCATACAGCGCCTCAAGTCGCTTCCGGTCGTGGATGAGCGGGTCGAGCGGCGAGAGGAGCGCCACCGCGTTCGGATCAGCTGTTGCGGTTCGCGTCCCGGTGGTGGCGCGCACCGCCGCCTCCAGAGCAAAGCGTTCTGCACCTGGAATACGCCAGACGCCGTCAAGCCCTTCAATTTCAATTTCATGAAGTGCGCCGCGAGCGGTGAGCCGACTCACCAGCTCCTTGCGTTTCAGCGGCCAGTCGTTCTGCACCCAGACACCGTTCGCTGAAGCGAGACCTAGGTCGCGATGTCGCGCCAAGAAGGTGTGTTCGATCTGTTCCTCTTCGCTGACGCGCCGCTCCAAGACGTTGCGCGGAACGAGTCGCTCGGCAAGGTCGAACCAGCGGATAGACCCTTCGCGTCGTGCCAAAAAGAGGAGGCCAGAGTTTGCGAGCATCTCGAGCGCTGCGCGGTAGGCGGGTGTTGGGCCCCACGACCAGTCGACGAGCTTTGACGGGCCAAAGTCGGCGGCACTCAGCGCCCCTTCGGCTGTGATGCGCTGCATCACGGTGTCTGCCCACGGCTTCAACTTCTTGTAGGTGCCGTCGCTCCAGAAGCGTTCACGCCGCCGATCTGCAGGGCGACGGTAGTAGGGGAGTTCGTTGGTAGGGATGATCACGAGCACGCCGTTGTACTGCTCGATCAGTGCGCGCTTCGCCGGCACCGTTGCATAGAGGAGTTCGTCAACCCAGCGCGGTTCAAATCCGTCAATGCGTGCATGGCAGACGATCTCGTGGCTGCGCCCAGCAAGATCAACTGGATCAAACTGCAACGAGCCGAGCCGCTCAACAAGCGCGAGCACTGAGCCGCGCCCCGCAGGAAGCGATCGCGGCGGAAGGAGCAGGTGGCGTTCAGCAAGGAAGCGACGCGCCGCAACCTTGCTGATGCGCATCGGCTTACTCATGTTGTTTGCTCTGTGTGGGACTCGCTGATCGCAACCTCGCGCGCATTAGCGGCGCGGAGGAGGTCGGGATAGCTGATCGGGAAGACGTCAAGGTGCGTGCCGCATGCCGCCCAGAGCTCACCCCACGCGGCGAGTCCGCGATCGGCGAGGAGGGTGAGCGGTGCAGCGCCAGGCAGCGGTTCATGCCCCAGTGGTGGGATACCACCGATCACGAATCCGGTGAAGGCGCGCGCCTCATTCGCCGTTGCACGTCGAACGTGTTCACTTGGCTCAAGGTTGAGTGCGGCGCCGAGTGCGCTCAGATCAACGCGATCCGCACCAGAGACAAGGACGAGGACGCCACGCACACCCGCCTCACCCTCAACGGTAAAGACGAGGCTCTTGACGATCTGCCCAACCTGGACGCCGAGGGCGGCCGCCGCCTGTGCGGCGGTAGCGGTGCTCTCCGCCATGGCGCGAGGCTGCACCGTGATCCCCACGGCGTGACCCGCCGCCACCACTCGCTCCGTGAATGCACGACGCTTCGCTAAATCCATGCGTGCATCCTAGCCTCAGTGCGCGGTGCCACCCGCCTTGATGGTGCGACTTCGCGCGGTCACCATCATTGCGACCCCCGCGACCACGATGCCACCACCGAGCACGATCTGCGCCGAAATTGGCTCTGCGAGGATCAGGCTGCCAGCGATCACCGCAACCACTGGATTGACATAGGCATAGGTTGAGACAAGACCAAACGGCGCGACGCGCAGCAGCCAGGTGTAGACGTTGTAGGCGAAGAGGCTCCCCACAGTGGTCAAGTAGAAGAGCGCAAAGATGACGTCTGGCCCAATCGTCTCAGTCCGGATCTGAGCAGGCTCACCCAGCAGTACAGCAACGACCGCGCCGCCAACGCTCCCCGCGAACATCTGGATCATGACCGCAACACGTTGATCTGGTGGTGTTGCTGCACCGCGCTGGCTCCAGATTGACCCGCCTCCCCAGCTCAGTGGGCTCATGAGGATGCAGGCGAGTCCGAGTGGATCTAGTCCAGCACCATCTGTACGAGGTGAAATCAGGATTGCAACACCAATGATGCCGATCACAATGCCAAAGAGGGTGAGTGGCGCAATGCGATCTTTGTAGATCACGCGACCGATCAGCGCTACCCAGATTGGTAGGAGTGCGATCAGCAGCGCCGTGATCCCTGAAGGAATGGTCTGCTCCCCGTACGAAGTGATCCCAAGCCCTCCAACGTTCAGTGCAAGGCCAACGATGACCTGGTCGCGGATCTGCGCCCGCGTTAACGAGCGCAGCGCCGGTCGTGCCACCACCGCGACGATCGCGAGCATCACTGCGCCAGCGATAGCAAATCGAAGCGCGACCATGGTGAACGGAGGGATTGCGCTGCCTGCGGCTGGGTCAACCACTACGCGGATCGCAAGGTAGGTGGTTCCCCAGACGATATAGATCGCGAGCATCCCCAGCGCAATTGCGAGCGGGGATGCCGAGGTGAGGCGCGCACTGGAAGACATGCTCGGATCATACTCCGTTCGTCGCGTATCCTGCGGAGATGCGTGGATCTCGACTCCCTTGGATTCTCCTCGTTGCGATCTCCGCGTTCGGCTACGGATCGGGACCGCTCTTTGCGAAGTGGATCTACCCCACCGGATTCGACTGGCTCGACCTCCTCGCTTGGCGCCACCTCCTCGCCGCGCTCATCCTCTGGGGGGTCGTCCTCTTACTCCCCGCCGGTCGCGCAGCGCTTCGGCAGATCACGCCACGACGCGGTCTCACCGCCTTTGGCCTCGGTGTGCTCTTTGTTGCAAACGCATCTACCTACTTCGCCAGTCTCACCTGGATTGACGCGTCACTTGCGGGCCTGATGACCTATGCGTACCCGGCCATCGTGGCGGTGCTCTCAATCTTCTTTGCGCACGCGCCATCAGGCGTTCGTCCGTGGATTGCACTCTTCATCGCTACGAGCGGCGTGGTGCTTGGCGTTGGCGGAATTTCGGCTGGGAAGGAGCCTGCGCTCATTGGTCTCGTCCTCGGAGTTGCATCGCCGATCATCTACAGCTGCTACATCATTCTTGCGGCGCGCCTCGGCGGCGAATCGAAGAGCGGCACTGGCGCAAGCCGCGGTGGTGGGATCCCACCGCTCGCTGCGGTGCCACTCAGCCTTGCAGGCACGGCGCTTGGCGTCTTCGCACTGCGGCTCCTCGCGGGGCGCGACCTGCTTCCAACGCCGATTCCGACCGACGCCCTCCTCCCAATTCTTGGCGTCGCCACCATCGCGGGCATCGTGCCGATCGGCGCCTTCTACGCGGGGGCCCAGCGCCTCGGCGCCGCCCGTGCCGCCCTCGTTAGCACCGTGGAGCCGATCTTCACCATCGTGGCGGCGGGACTCATCTTTGGTGAGCGGCTGACCCCCGTTCAGCTCCTGGGAGGAGCGGCGATCCTGGGCGCCGTCGTCGTGGCTGAGTGGGAGGCGATTCGGCCGACCCAAGCACGCCGTGGACGAGGCCGATAATAAATTAACGCGCCGTTTACCTGGCGGTAGCAGTCTGTTCATACGCTCCGCACAGGATGAGCGTGCGCCCTCAATTTATGGCGAGCCAAGGGCGCCTCGCCAACAGGTAGGAGTGACGATGAATCTCGCAAAGAGCATCCGCGTCAGCATCGCCCTCGCCCTTGCGCTCACGATGAGCGTCAGTGGCGTTGCGTACGCAGCTGACCCAACAGTTGACGCAAATGCGGCCGGAAAGATCGAAGGTTCCGGTGCAACCTTCCCATGGAACCAGTACACCGACTGGTTTAGGTCCTTCACCGATGAGAACACCGAAGCGACCGCGGTCACGACTGGCACGTCGCGCGCGCAGTTCCACTCGAGCAACTCGACCAACAGCCTCGTGCTCGGCTACACTGGTGGTGGCTCGGGAGCGGGCATCACGAACTTCTACGGAACGGCCCGAAGGACAGCAACTCAGATGTTTTCTGGTTCAGACGCGGTGCTGACCTCCGCCCAGCGCGCGTCGATTGATGCAACAGACATCCGCGGCAGGTATTCAGTGATCCCAGCGATCACTGGCCCACTCTCAATGGTCTACCGCCTCGACGGCCTTAAGACCACTGGCGGTGCAGCTGCAACGCTGCGCCTTAATGGGGAGGTTGTGTGCGGAATGTATCTTGGCACGATCACCAAGTGGAATGACGCGAAGATCAAGGCACTGAACCCTAATGTAGCGAACCTGCCAAACGCGAACATCAATGTTGTTGGACGCTCCGACGGGTCCGGCACGACGTTCGTGTTCACTTCGTACCTTGGCAAGGCTTCGTCCCCTGCACAGAAGAACTGTGGTTTCCACAGCAACTTCACGTCCTCAACCGAGGCAAATCTCAATGATGCAGCTGGCACGTTCACTCCTGCACAGACGGCGCCAGGCACCTATTTTTCCGCGATCCGGGCAGCGAATGGCGCCGCCGCGATCACAGGCAAGCCAGGGAACGGCGGTATCGCACCGTACGTGAAGGCGACGAACCTCTCGATTTCATACGTTGAGTCGTCATACGCCTCAAAGTACGGCTTGCAGGAGGCAGCACTCGCTGCGCAGACGAAGCGCGGTGGCAAGACGGTTTACCTGAAGCCAACAGCAGCGTCGATCAACTCTGCGTTGACGAACGCCGTGACCGCAGAGGATCCAATCAACCCAACCACGAGCTTCGTCCAGCCGGTCTTTGCGGCTGGTGTGAATTCGTATCCAATCGTGGGATATTCGTGGTGGCTGATCTATCACGATTACAGCAGCACGGACGGAATAACCCTCGGTCAGGTTCAAGGGATGATCGCCTTCATGGAGTGGGCGCTGACTGAAGGGCAGGGTTCAACGTATCTCTACAAGGGATACTCCAAAGTCCCAGCTGCATCTGCAGCGAAGGGGCTTGCTGAGCTCAAGAAGGTCACGTTCAACGGACTCGTTGTCTGGCCGTGATTTGAGACTGTTCTGACAGGTGCTGGGGGCGGGCCAGGCGGTCCGCCCCCAGCGTATTATCCGAGGGAATCAAACCTAGAGGCGGCACTGACCCGCATGGATCAATCGGCCCGCATGAATCGGAGGAAGGAGGGGCATTCGTGGCAACAATAGATTTGCAACAGGCACGCAGCGGAACAGCTGATCCGCTCTTCCGCCGACTTCTCAGCGCGGCAGCCGCTGCGGGTGGAGTCCTCCTTCTGGTTGTCACTGGCTATCTGATTGCCAACACGCTTCCTCTCTGGGCAATCCAGAGCCCCTTGAGCTTCATCAGCACCACAGCGTGGATCACCGGGATTGAGCAGGCTGACGGCACCACCCTTGAGGTCTACGGGGCTGCAGCCGCGCTCTTCGGTACCGCGGCAACAAGCCTCATTGCGGTTCTCTTTGCTGCACCTATCGGCATTCTGGGGGCGATCTACCTCGTTGAGTTTGCCCCAAAACGCATCGCGATCCCACTCACATTTCTTGTGGAGCTCATCGCGGCAATCCCTTCTGTGGTGTTTGGCCTCTGGGCGCTCGGTGACCTCTCGCTTCGAATTCGAGATTCAATTGAGTGGTGGATTGCATCAACCGTAGGAAGATTCATTCCTTGGCTTGCAGAAGATCCAGGCTCGCCAGCGGCGGACAGCGTCTTTCGCGCTGGATTCGTGCTGGCAATCATGATCTTGCCAATGATCGTGGCCGTGTCGCGCGAATTCCTACGATCAGTCCCGATCTCATTGCGCGAAGGGTACATTGGCATGGGCGCCACCAAATGGGAGGCGATCCGAGACGTGGTGGTTCCAACCGCTCGCGTCGGTTTGATCGGTGCCGTTCTGCTTGCCTTGGGGCGAGCGATCGGTGAGACAGTTGCTGTGACCATGGTGATTGGCAACGCTGAGGGGATCCCAACGAGCCTTTTCTTGCCGGGTAATACTGTTGCCTCCAAGGTGACAAGTAACATCGGTGAGGTGATCTCAGAAGTGCAGCTTTCGGCACTCGTGGCACTTGGGCTCGCGCTCTTTATGCTCTCGTTTGTGATTAGCTTGATCGTGCGCCTCTCTCTGCGCAGATTCACCACGATTAAGGCCATCTCATGAGCAAGGCAGCCGTGAGCGTGCGAGAAGCGCTGCTTGAGCCGGGAGCGCGAGATCTGCGCAGGGCACGAACAGACTGGATCATGCGACGGGTGGTTGAGGGCGCCGCCTTTCTTGCAGTGCTGCCACTTTTTGCGCTTGTCATTTTCGTCACGCTGAGAGCCCTACCATGGCTCAACCCAGAGTTCTTTTTTAATAACCCACTTGATTCAGAGCCTGGCGTCTTGAACGCCATCATTGGCTCGCTCCAGATGTCTGCCCTCGCGCTTCTCATTACCGGTCCGATCGGTGTTGCTGGCGGTGTGTATCTGAGCGAATTCGCCTCAGCGCGGGTCGCGTCAATCGGTGAGATGGCGATTGATATCTTGCTTGGCATCCCAAGCATCGTTGCCGGACTCTTTGCTTTCCTTCTCCTGGTCCCGATCCTCGGATTCTCTGGCTGGGCGGGCTCACTCGCT
>CALMIH010000061.1 GCA_937864085.1 uncultured Chloroflexota bacterium | reverse complement strand
GACCGTCAATGCAGATCCGTACGGCGAGGGCTGGCTTCTTGAGGTTGCGCTCAGTAATACAGCGGAGCTTGCGGCGCTGCTTGATGCCGCTGGATACGATCAGCTGACAGCATGAGCCGCACGTTGCTCCTCCGTTTCGCCGCGGCGCTTCTCCTTGTTGCGTCCAGCGCGGGCTGCTCGGTACTGAGTGCGGGGACCCTCCGTGTTGCGGTCGTCGATGAGCCACTTAACCTCAGCGCGGCATACCTCGATGAGTCGTCTGCGCTGGTAGGGGGCCTCGTCCAGGCCGGCCTCTATCGCCCTGACGCAGCGTTCCGGCCGCAGGCGCTCTTAGCTGATGGCGAACCAACGATCTCTCCTGGGGGTACTACATGGAGTGTCAAGCTGAAGAACGGCCTCAGCTTTCATGATGGTTCCTTCCTCACTTCTGATGATGTGGCCTTCACCTATGAACTGGCAAAGAGTGGGCAGTGCCCTCTTGCTGCCGACATTTGTGACCTGGTTCGGACGCGACTTGAATCGGTTGAGGCTGATGGCGGACAGCGTGTCACCTTCCGTCTCATTGCAAGTTGGTCGCCATGGGCTACCAGGGGCCTAACGATTCCAATTTTGCCGAAGGCCGCACTGTTGAAGTCGCTGGAGCGATTCCGTGCGGCCGTGGCTGGCGCAGATCGGACCCTGATCACCTTAGCGCGTGAAAACATCGTCGCCGAGCTGGACGCTACTTCCTGCGGGCTTCCCACGACGAACGCGTGCGAATACGCACCGTTCATTCCACAACTTGAGCGCACGCTGAGCCAGGCGGGACTCTCGCTTCCAGATCCGCGGATGCTCCCTACGCTCAACGGAGGCGCTCAGGGTGGTGCGGCACGGAATGATGAAGCGTACGCGAAGGATCTGTTCGGCCGCCTTACGCGATTTGAGTCATACCTCCTCACCCCTGCCGAGAGCCAACTTGAAGTCGCCTATCCGCTGTTAGACGCAGGGCTCATCCCTGTTGGCGCGGGACCCTACAAGTTTGTAGAGAGAACACCGGGCGAAAGCCTCTCCCTTGAGAGCTTTAGCGGCTTCGCGCTTGGAGAACCGCTGACAGGACGCGTGCTGGTGAGGCGCTATGCAACGCAGGCTGGGGCGATCAGTGCCTTCCAGGCGTCCCAGCTCGACTGGGTCCCACACTTGAGCGCAACGAGCGTTGCTGGCCTTGAGGTTCGTAGCGGCGCGACACTTCTGAAGGGCCCCTCTTCTCGCGGCTATCTTTTCCTTGCGTTCAACATGCGGCCAGGACGACCCTTCGCTGATCCAGTCGTGCGGTCGGCGCTGAGTTCATGCGTGGACCTTCCATCAATCATCAGCGAGGCAGCAGGGGAGAGCGGGATCCCAATCAGTAGCACGGTTGCACCAAACTCATGGGCCGCACCGTCGCCAGCAGCTGCTGAGACGGTTCGCGACACAGCGGGCGCGCGCGCATCGCTCGTTGCTGATGGATGGAGCGAGGAGAGCGATGGGGTCTTCGCAAAGCTCGGGAGTCGCCTTGAGGCGAGCATCCTCGTGCGAGACGGGCAGAGCGCACGGACCAGCGCAGCACAACTGATCGCAGACCAGGCGGCAGAGTGTGGCTTCTCGCTGTCCGTCTCTGCACAGTCCTATTCGAGCGAGATTCTTCCAAGGCTGCGCTACCCCAACGATTTTGATGCATACATTGGAAGTTGGCAGTGGAGCTTGGATCCTGACGACAGTGACCTCTTCAGCTCGGCCGCCTGCCCAACAGAGGAGGATCCGGCTGGGAAGAACTTTGCCTGCTGGCAGAGCGGAACAGCCGATAGCCTCTTGCGTCAAGGGCTGGGCTCGGCAAGCGAGAGCGTGCGCGCTCCTCTTTACGCTGAGTTCCAAGCGCATCGACGTAGTGAACGGCCATATCTACTCCTCTGGGCTGACGCTGGCTATGCGTTGCTCTCCAGTGGCATCAGTTGGCCAACAGCAGAGAGTGACGTGAGCAGTCCGCTCTATGCGTGGTCGATTGAATCTTGGGGAGACTGATATAATCTTCTGAGCACAGTGCATCTGAGCACGGCGCATAAGGAGGCTCAAATGAGTGGTGTTGGAGTGGCGCAGATCCCAAGCGAGCTGGGCATTGACCTGGAGGCGGTGCGGGGCATCTGCCGTACATTCATCAGAGAGCAGTTCAAGATGATCGGCGCGAGGCACGCAATCCTTGGACTCTCGGGAGGCATTGACTCAGCACTTGTGGGCTTCCTGACGGCAGATGCGCTCGGCGCGGACCGACTTCGCACCTATATCCTGCCGTACCGAACCTCTGCGCCAACATCTCGTACCGATGCGCTCGCAGTCGCCGCAGCTCTCGGCTGTAGCGTTGAAGAGATCGAGATCAGCTCGGCGCTCGACGCCGTAGAGGCTTCTCTGCCATCTGGGGCTGAGTTCAGCCAGATTCGTCGCGGCAACATTGCCGCCCGTCTCCGCATGATCACCCTGTACGACCAGTCTGCACGCTACGACGGCCTGGTGATGGGGACGGGGAATAAGTCAGAGGCGATGATCGGATACACCACGCTTCATGGTGACGCTGCGTGCGCCATCAATCCGATTGGTGATCTTTACAAGAGCCAGGTTCGTGCGCTTGCTGCGCACCTTGGCGTTCCAGGAACGATCCTCACCAAGGCGCCGAGCGCCGACCTCTGGACAGGCCAGACTGACGAAGGGGAGGGCGGCTTTGATTACCCAACGCTGGATCGCATCCTCTTCCGCCTTGTTGACCAGAAGAAGAGTGCCGCTGCAGTTGTCGCTGACGGCTTTGATGCTGAGCTTGTGGCGAAGGTGCAGGGAATGATGGCTCGCTCGCAGTTCAAGCGCGAGATGCCACCCTTCCCGAAGATCTCCGCGTAGCGCCTCGACGTGCCGCTAGCCCACGCTTGAGATGAGTGACCCGCGCGGGGGCGGTGCAACGCCTGGCGCGCTTCACATCGTCGCAACGCCGATCGGAAATCTCGCCGACCTCTCTCCTCGCGCCATCGCGGTCTTGCGGGAGGTGCGCGCCGTCATCGCGGAAGACTCGCGTGTGGCACGTGTGCTCCTTTCGTCAATTGACGTAACGGGCGAGCTGATTGCTCTCCCAGGATTTGACGAGGTGGGACGGATCGCGCCGCTCATTGAGCGCCTGAAGCGAGGAGATGCACTGGCGCTGATCAGCGATGCTGGCACGCCACTCATTAGCGACCCCGGCCAACACCTCGTTCGTGCGGCGATCGCCGCTGGCATTCGGGTGATTCCGATTCCTGGTGCCTCCGCCCTCCTCGCCGCCCTTGTCGCCTCTGGCGTTGCCGGTGCGCGATGGAGTTTCGAAGGATTCCTCCCGCGAAGTGGTGTGGATCGGCGCCGCGTCCTTGGTGCGATCGCCGCAGATGATCGCGCCACCGTGGTCTACGAAGCTGGTGGCCGCGTCCTTGAGACGCTGCGTGACCTTGCCAGTGTCTGCGGTGGTACCCGAAGCGTTGCGCTCTGTCGCGAGTTGACTAAGCTCCATGAGGAGGTGCGGCGCGGAAGCCTAGAAGAGGTTACGTCTGCCGTTGAGCGTGGCGAAGTTGATGGTCGCGGCGAGTTTGTCATTGTGCTTGGAGAGACGAGTGAAGTCGCTGACTCTGCAGATGCGGGCGGCGCGTATCCCGCCGCGCTCGCGGCGGTAGAAGAGCGTGTTGCGAGTGGTGCATCGCGGAGTGATGCGGTACGGAGCATTGCATCGGAGTGGGGGCTTGAGCGGCGCCGCCTCTGG
>CALMIH010000060.1 GCA_937864085.1 uncultured Chloroflexota bacterium | reverse complement strand
GCAGATGCGGCACCCATCACAGCCGAGCCACTGGCGCGGCTGGTCCTTCTTCCCAGTCAATGCCGACGACTGTGCACGCACGCGCAACCTCTCGGTTGAGGCGCTACTGCGAGACTCCTTCTTCTCATTCGATTCGGATCAGGTGGCTGGTGCAGGAACAAGTGATGTGGCCGACGATCGCTTCAACATCACTGCCGTCTATCCAATTCGGGTCCTTTCGCCGCACGGCGACCTCACCGGCGACGCGAAGGGCGACATCCTCGCCGTCTCGCCAACCGGTGCGGTGCGACTCGTCTCGACAGACAGCTCGGTGGATGCGGCAGGGCGCCTGAACGGGAAGGCGCCAGGGAGCGTTGCAGTTGGCAGCAACGAGACGCTGCTGAGCAGGATCGTGGCCCGTGCCACCGCAGGGGGGGAGGCGGCGGTGATCGATCTCCGTGAGGCGGCGGACGGCAGCTTCAGCCTGATCGAGACGCCGTACACGGGCGGCACGCTGAAGGAGCCTCGGGCACGATTCCAGGGGTACGCGGGCTTCGATGCCAGCGCCACCCTCGGCCTCTATGCGGTGGACACGGCGAGCGACGGGATCGAGGAGCTCTTCATCACGGAGGTGGTCCCTGCCGGTGAGGGTACGGCGCCGCGCTTGCGTATCTACAGCGCGCCACTTGATGGCAGCCCAACCCTGGTTGGCGAGACTGACGCCGCGGCAGACGCGCGCATCCTGATGGACGACTTTACCGGCGACGGCACGGTTGACCTTGCGGCGCTCTGGCGCGCAGCCGATGGATCGCTCGGCGTCTCACTTGCACAAGGTGCTGGTGCACCACCAGTCAGCGTGTGGAGCCTTGGTGCGTTTAGCCAACCTGGCGCACTCGTCTGGCCGATCAGCAGCACGTGGAGCGCAAACGTTGGCGACCTGACAGGTGACGGCGTAGCAGAGCTCTATGTTCGCTATCGCGACCCCGCTGGTGTGATTCGCGTGCAGTCGTTCAACCTTGACGGCGCGCATGAGTCGCCAAATCCAGACAAGGTCTACGTGGCGGAGACAGAGCCGCAGCGCAGCACCACGGTGCGCGCTGGTGAGCGGACGCTGAAGCTGGTTGCACAACGACTCGGCGTGAAGCTCGCAACGCTCATTGCGTTGAACTCTGGACCTACGTACACGATCACCATTCGGCCGAACGATACGTATACGAAGATCGCCAAGCGTGTGAAGCAGAGTGAAGCCTGCTTGCGTTCCATGAACGGCAACAAGATTCTGGTACGCAATAAGTCGCTCATCATCCCACGCGATCTCTGCGCCTACACCAAGGAGAGCGTGATGTTCCGCAACGCGCCAGTGCGTATCCTTGATGGTGAGTTTGACTGGCTGCGCGCCGGTGACACTTGGGCCAGCGTTGCGACACGCGCGGCAACGGCTGGCGTCACCACCACAGCAGAGACGCTCGCTGGGCTGAACGGCGAGGTTGCACTGAGCGAGGCGGCGACAGCGGAGCAGGTCGGCACCAAGGTCAGCATCCGCGCGCCGTGGGCGCCGCTCGCGCGGACACTCCCTGCGGCGCCGGAGATTGCCAGCACGGTAGCGTTGCGCTGGAACAGCCCATTCGAAGCCTGGCGCTCGGCGAGTGGCAGTACGGCAACGCCAGAGCTCTATGTCCGCGACTGGAACGGGGACGGGATTGATGAGCTGGCCTTCGCCGCCGCGCCAGGGTCGAGTAGCGTCACGTTGCAGCTCCTCACGCGCGGCGCGGACGGTCGATTGGCGTTCGGGAGCAGCGTCACCCGAAGCGGCGTGGTGACCGGCTGGGTGCTCCGCTAAGGCGACGCCCCCCAAACTCGCCCGAACTTGTGCAAGGTCACAAACTCACACCCTGAAAACCGCCCCCGCCTCCGACCAAAAGCAGACTAGACTCGCCGTCAACGGCACCCCCCAACGCTTAGCGGCGGGGAATCTGTGCCGCAGGCACAAGTTTCGGGCGCCTTGAGCCTGAATCAAGCCAAGAGCGGGAGGGGATCATGGCGGAGGGGAGCGGCAAGTCCACCACGGGCCGAAGCGACGCGGAAGTGCGCGATGCGCTGAGCCTGGTGGCGAAGGCGGAGAAGGCGGGCATCAAGACCGTGCAGCTGCAGTTCGTGGACATCCACGGCACCGTCAAGAGCGTCCAGATCCCCATCCACCAGATGCCAGGCTCCATCAAGCACGGCTCCTGGTTCGACGGCTCATCTGTAGAAGGCTTCACCCGCATCGCTGAATCGGATCAACTCCTGCGTGCGGACATGAGCACCTGGCGCATCTTGCCGTGGGCACCAGCGGAGAGCGGCGCCGGCACCGCACGCGTGATCTGCGACGTGGTGCTGCCAACCGGTGAACCGTTCGCTGGCGATCCGCGCGGCGTGCTGCGCCGCCAGGTGGAGCGCGCCGCGAAGCTCGGCTACAAAGTGAACATGGGCCCAGAGTTGGAGTTCTTCTTGTTTGAAGTGAACGAGAAGGGGAAGCCCACCAACACGCCGCATGACAGTGCGAGTTACTTCGACTTCAGCGGCGATCAGGGCATTGAGATTCGCCAAGACATGGTGGATGCGTTGGAGCTGCTCGGCATCAAGATTGAGACGGCGCACCATGAGGTGGCACCCGGACAGCACGAGATTGACTTTGAATACTCTGATTCACTAAGCACGGCAGACAACGCCACCACCTTCAAGTACGCGTTGAAGGAGATCGCGAAGCAGCACGGCCTCTACGCGAGCTTCATGCCGAAGCC
>CALMIH010000059.1 GCA_937864085.1 uncultured Chloroflexota bacterium | reverse complement strand
AGCGATCGCAAGCGATCCAATCGCCGCCCCCTGGGTTGCCTCGAGTTGATCAAGGAGCGTGCGGACCCCCGCTAGCCAGACGCTTGTGCCTCGTTCACTCATGGGTGCAGCCTAGCGCGCAGGCCCCCCGCGTGGCCGTCCTGTTCAGCTCGTTGCTGTGAGGAGCGCCGTCTCGCCAGAAGCCTCCGCGTAGGCATCAACAGGGAGACAGGCGCAGACCACATTGCGATCGCCGTGGACGTTGTCAATGCGGCGCACTGGTGGCCAGTACTTCCGCGCCTTCACCCATGGGAGTGGGAAGGCCCCCTGCTCGCGCGAATACGGGCGCGCCCAATCGCTTCGCAGCAGATCACTCGCCGTATGCGGCGCGTTGCGCAACGCGCTCTGCTCGACTGGCGTCTTCCCCGCGGCGATCTCGCGGATCTCTGCGCGAATTTCGCGAAGCGCATCAACATAGCGATCGAGCTCAGCCTTTGACTCCGATTCGGTTGGCTCGAGCATCAGCGTTCCAGCAACTGGCCAACTCATGGTTGGCGCGTGGAAGCCGAAGTCCATCAGTCGCTTCGCAATATCCTCTACCGTTACGCCGCTCTCTTCGGTGATCGCACGCACATCCAAGATGCACTCGTGCGCCACCGTTCCGGTTCGACCAGTGTAGAGGATTGGGAAGTCGCTGCGGAGTCGCGCCGCCATGTAGTTCGCATTAAGGATGGCGATCTCCGTTGCCGAACGGATCCCCTCTGCACCGAGTGCCGCAATGTACGCCCAGCTGATCGGCAGAATGCTTGCGCTTCCGTACGGTGCGGACGAGACGCGTCCCTCCTCACCAAGTGCGCGACCTGGGAGGAACGGCGCAAGGTGCTGCACCACGCCGATCGGCCCCATCCCCGGTCCGCCGCCGCCGTGCGGAATAGCGAACGTCTTATGGAGGTTGAGGTGACAGACATCGGCGCCGAATGCGCCCGGCTGCGAGAGGCCAACCTGCGCATTCATATTTGCGCCGTCCATATAGACCTGTCCGCCGGCCGCGTGCACCGCGTCGCAGATCTCGCGAATCGACTCTTCAAAGACGCCGTGCGTGCTCGGGTAGGTCACCATCAGCGCGCCGAGTGATGCGGCGTGTTCCGCAATCTTCGCCTTCAGGTCGCTCATGTCCACGTTGCCGTGATCGTCACAACCGACCACTACCACGCGGAATCCGGCCATCACGGCGCTCGCCGGGTTCGTCCCGTGCGCACTGCTCGGGATGAGGCAGACAGTTCGCTGCGTTTCGCCGCGCGAACGGTGCCAGCGACGGATCGCAAGGAGTCCTGCGTACTCACCCTGCGAGCCCGCGTTCGGCTGCAGGCTCACCGCAGCAAAGCCGGTGATCTCCGCGAGCCACGCCTCAAGGTCACTTGTGAGCTGCGCGTAGCCAGGGAGCCGTGCTGGATCGGAGAAGGGGTGCACGTTGGCAAATCCTGGATGACCGATCGCCTCCATCTCGGTGGTGGCGTTCAGTTTCATCGTGCAACTACCGAGTGGGATCATGGAGCGCGTCAGGCTCACATCCTTCTCGGCGAGTCGGAAGATGTAGCGGAGCATCTCACTCTCAGAGCGGTGCAGCGTGAAGACCGGGTGCGTCAGGATCTCGTCGCTGCGTCGCAACGTAGCAGGGAGTGAATCGACCGCAGCGCCAGTCGACGACCCTGACGCGCCGAGCGCCTTCAGGAGCGCCGCAACATCCGCGTCCGAAGTCAACTCATCGCACGCAACGCCAACCCCCGTGCCGTCAATCCTGCGCAACTCGTAGCCAGCGTTCGCCGCAGCGGCAAGAGCCTGGTCAGCGCGCGCGGCACTGCCTGTCTCAATCGCAATCGCATCGAA
>CALMIH010000058.1 GCA_937864085.1 uncultured Chloroflexota bacterium | reverse complement strand
GGCGGCGGCAGTCCCTGAGATTGTGCGTCGTGTTGCCGATGAGGGTTTGCAGGTGCCGATCGTTGGCGATTTCCACTACAACGGACATAAGCTGCTCGCCGCGTTCCCTGAGGCTGCTGCAGCACTTGCCAAGTACCGCATCAATCCGGGGAATGTTGGGACGAAGCGGCGCGATGAGAACTTCCAGACCATCGTCAAGATTGCGAACGACAATGCGAAGCCGGTACGCATTGGCGTGAACTGGGGCTCACTCGATCAGGATCTACTGACCCTCCTTATGGAGGAGAATGCGAAGACACCGCAGCCAGCGAGCGCGCGCGCCGTGACGATGGAGGCGATTGTGCGCAGCGCGCTGCAGTCAGCGGAGCTCGCCGAATCGACCGGGATGCCACACGACCGCATCCTCCTCTCCGCCAAGACCTCCAATGTCCGCGACCTTATCGACGTCTATCGCGAGCTTGGATCGCGCTGTGACTATCCGCTGCACCTCGGCCTTACAGAGGCGGGGATGGGGATGAAGGGGATCGTGGCAACAACTGCGGCGCTTGCCAATCTGCTCAACGAGGGGATTGGCGATACGATCCGTGTCTCGCTCACCCCAGAGCCAGGCGCAGACCGCGCACTTGAGGTGGAGGTTGCGCAGCAGGTCCTCCAGTCGCTCGGCCTCCGCGCCTTTGCGCCGCAGGTCACCTCGTGCCCAGGGTGCGGCCGCACCACCAGCGTCTTCTTCCAGGAGATGGCGCAAGAGATCCAGAACTACCTGAAGGCGCAGATGCCGAGCTGGCGTGAGCGCCATCCGGGCGTTGAGAGCATGGAGGTGGCGGTGATGGGCTGCGTGGTGAATGGCCCTGGCGAGTCGAAGCACGCCAACCTTGGCATCAGCCTCCCTGGCACCTTTGAGGAGCCGGTCGCCCCAGTCTTCCAGGACGGCGCCCTGCTCACCACCCTGCGTGGGGAGCGCATCGTGGCTGAGTTCACGGAGATCCTCGAGCGCTACGTGCAGGGGCACTACCCGAGCCGATAGCCCTCTGGCGGGCGTGCTATGATCTTGGGGATAACGGCCGCCGAACGATAGACGTGGGTGACCCCCGCGTCTTTTTTTATCGGGGCTGCCAAGTGTGAAGGGAGGCCTGAAATGAGCAAGGAGCTTGTTGGCGCCCTCGTGCAGTTGGGGGCAGAGCGCGGGATCGACCGCGAGAGTGTGCTTCAGGCAGCCGAAGAGGCGTACGCCGTTGCCCTCAATCGCCGCCACAGTTCAGTTGATATCCATGTCCGCCTCGACCCTGAGACGGGATCGATGCGGGTCTTCCGCGCGCGTCGCGTCGTTGAAGAGGTGCTCGTCCCTGGTGCCGAATGGACCCTTGCAGAGGCGCAGGTAGAGCACCCTGAAACGGCGGTTGGCGCCCTGATTGAGACCGAAGAGATGAACGGCGACATGGGGCGCATCGTGGCGGCGCAGGCGCGCCAGACGCTCCAGGCGCGACTTGTGCAGATCCAGCGCGACCAGGTGATGCGCTCCTTCGCTGAGCGCGAAGGCGAGATCCTCACCGGCGTAGTGATGCGCGTGGATCGGCGCAATCTCGTCCTTGATGTGGGGCGTGCAGAGGCATACCTCCCATCAACCGAGCTCTCACCGCTCGACACCTTCCGCATTGGGGAGAACGTCAAGGCGCTCCTCCTTGAGGTTCGCACTACCGTGCGCGGCCCAGAGATCCTTCTGACGCGCTCACATAAGAACTTCGTCAAGAAGCTCTTTGAGCTTGAGGTGCCAGAGATCGGCACCGGTCTCGTTGAGATCAGCTCGATTGCACGTGAGCCAGGGCACCGCAGCAAGGTGATCGTCACTGCGCATCAGGTTGGACTCGATCCTGTTGGCACCGTTGTTGGACAGCGCGGCGCGCGCGTCCAGGCGGTAGTTGAAGAGCTCGGCGGCGAAAAGGTGGACATTATCGCCTTTGCTGATGATCCGGCCGAGATGATCGGCCGCGCCCTCTCGCCAGCACCGGTGATCTCTGTTGTGGTGGATGAAGCGGCGAAGGCTGCCGTTGTCACCGTCCCTGAGCACGCACTCTCCTTGGCGATCGGTCGCGAAGGACAGAATGCACGACTCGCCGCTCGCCTCACCGGCTATCGCATTGATATTGCAAGCGACGGATCTGGCACTCCACCTGTCGCAGAGCCAACTGATGGTGAAGCGGTTGCAGTAGAGGGCGAGGCATAGCACGCGCACTCCGTCGGAGCGCACCTGTGCGCTCTGCAAGTGGCGGGGTGAGTCGCGACTAATGTTGCGCATCAGCCGCCAGCCCTCAGGTGAAATCGTCGCTGGAGGAGTTGGAGGTCGAGGCGTTTGGATCTGCGCAGCGCGGGACGCAGCGCATGAGAGGGATCTCCGCGCCGCGGTGAGTCGTGGTCTACGCGGTGAAGTGAAGCGTGAAGAGGTTGATCTGATTGAACAGGCGCGTCGCGCCTGGGTAGAGAAGTAGGAAGGAGGGGAGCATGACGAAGCAGCGAAAGAGCGTGCGCCCCGTACGTCCAGACCGCGCCGATCCTGCGCCGCGCCCACCGAAGCCACTACAGGTGCATGAGACGGGAGTACTCGTGCTCCCCCCGTCAATGACCGTGGGTGAGCTCGCTCAGATCCTCAAGGTCAATCCGGCCGACATCATCAATCCGCTGATCAGGAGCGGTGTCTTCGCAACCATGAACCAGGGGATTGACCGCGAGACCGCATCACTGATCGCAACGGAACTCGGTTTCACCGTTGCTGAGCCTGAGCCGGAAGAGGCGGAGGCTGCACCTGAAGAGGTCGTCGAAGCCCTCCCAGCGGCGACGAAGGAGATTCTCTTTGAAGAGCGCGTCGGCGCCAAGCTTGAGACGCGTGCGCCGATCGTCACGGTGATGGGTCACGTTGACCACGGCAAGACGAGTCTCCTCGACGCGCTGCGCAAGACGACGGTCGCCGCAGGTGAGCGCGGTGGCATCACGCAGCATCTCGGTGCAAGCCAGGTGAAGCGTGGCGACCGCAGCATCCTCTTCCTAGACACCCCTGGCCACGAGGCCTTCACCGCTATGCGTGCGCGTGGTGCGCGTGTCACGGATATCGCAATCATCGTGGTTGCCGCGGATGACGGCGTGATGCCACAGACGAAAGAGGCGATCAGCCACGCTCGTGCCGCGAACGTCCCGATCATCATCGCCCTGAATAAGGTCGATAAGCCTGACGCCAACCCTGACCGCGTCAAGACGGAACTCGCTGAGTCGAACGTGGTGATCGAGGCGTACGGTGGCGACGTGCCGCTCGTTGCCGTCTCCGCCCGCACTGGCGCTGGGCTCGATGACCTTCTCGACATGATCCTCCTCGTCGCCGATCTTGGCGACTACAAGGCCGATCCAACCCGACCAGCAATCGGTACCGTCATCGAGGCGCAGCGCGACAAGGGTCGCGGTCCGATCGCCACAGTGATCGTCCAGACCGGCACCCTCCGCATCGGCGACGCGGTCGTTGCTGGGGCGATCTCTGGAAAGGTGCGCTCGCTTGAGACCACGGACGGGGCACGCGTGAAGGCATCAGGCCCCTCTACGGCAGTCGTGATCTCCGGCCTCCCTGAGGTGCCGTCGAGCGGCGATGTCTTCCGCGTGGCGACCGATGAGCGTGAGGCACGTGACATGGCAGAGAGCGCGAAGAACGAAGCGACTGCGGCCCGAGATGGTGGTGGCCGCGCCACGATGGAAGAGCTGTATCGACGCATTCAATCTGGTGCCGGCAAAGAGGTTCGCGTCATCCTCAAGTCGGACGTTGCCGGTTCACTTGGCGCTATTGAGCATCAGTTAGAGAAGTTGCAGAGCGATGAGGTGCGCATCAACGTGTTGATGTCCGCCGCCGGTGAGATCACCGAGAACGACATCCTGCTCGCCAGCGCATCGGATGCGATCGTGCTTGGCTTCACCACCACGTTGACTCCAGGTGCGCGCCGCATGGCGGATAACGAGAAGGTGGACGTGCGCCTGTACGAGATCATCTATGAGCTTGCCGACGATATGAAGGCGGCAATCGAGGGGATGCTCGACCCTGAGAAGTCCGAGACGATTGATGGTCGCGCCGAAGTGAAGCAGATCTTCCCAGGGAAGGGCGTTGTCATCGCCGGCTGCGTTGTCCGCGAGGGTCGAGTCACGCGTGGATCAAAGGTTCGACTTATGCGCGGTGGCAACGTTGTGGCAACAGATGTTGTGGAGTCGCTCCGACGCTTCCGCGATGATGTTCGCGAAGTGAAGGAGGGGCAGGAGTGCGGAATCGGACTCGGCCCAACGATCACGATCCAGGAGGGTGACATCCTGGAGATCCTCGGAGAGCAGTCCACACGAAGGACGCTCTAATGAGCGAGCGCATGCCGCGGGTAGACGAGCTGCTCCGCGAGGAGATCAGCACGCACCTCTCGCGCTCCATTAGCGATCCACGCCTAGGGTTCGTCACTGTCGTCGGAGTTGAGACATCACCAGATCTTCGTCATGCGAAAGTCTATGTCAGCATGATCGGAAGTGATGAGCAGCGCGCCGCTTCACTCGCCGCGCTACGCAGTGCAACGCCATACCTACGCACCGTGATTTCGAAGGGGCTCCGCATTCGTCGCGTGCCCGCACTCCACTTTGAGCTCGATGCGGCGGGGGAGCGTGGCACCCGAATCCAGCAGCTGCTCGGCAGCCTGGAGCAGGGGCGCAACCTTCCCGACGAAGGCCTCGCGCCACTCCCTAGCCCTGGCGCACCAAAAGAGGAGCCGGTATGAGCGCCGTCGATCGAGCTGCAGCACTGCGTTCTGAGGCGAACGCCTCCGTCCCCGCAGCACTCATTGCGCTGCTCCGCAGCGTCAAACGGATCTGGGTTGTCCCGCACGAGCGACCCGACGGTGATGCGCTCGGTGCAGTCCCCGAGCGGACTCAAGAGCGCAAGCCAAGCGGAGGCCAAGAGCGATCTCGAGGAGGCGTACCGGAACGCCAAGAGCGAAGCCTCCGAATCACAGGCTCGAGCTGTCGCTGCGCAATCGCAAGCTGGTGAGGAGAGGTCGAG
>CALMIH010000057.1 GCA_937864085.1 uncultured Chloroflexota bacterium | reverse complement strand
CCCAGCAATCTCACGACCGAACGCATGATCGCCAAAGAGTGCGCGGTCAAGTGCAGTGGATGCCTGCTCACTTGGATCGTCCGCATAGGAGCGAATCTCTTCGATCACGATCTCGCGCTCAATTTTTAGGTGCTCTGGGAGTAAGAGTGGTGCGAGTGCAACGGCGCCGATCAGTCGCGCCGCCTCGGTTGCAACGGCGCGTGGAGCATGAATCCAGAAGAGCGTGCTCTCGCGATCCGTCCCCGCATTAGAGTTCGCGCCGATCCCCTCCATCGCCTGCGCAAGTGCGGCAGAGCTTTCAGCACCTGCGATGCCCTTAAAGCAGAGATGCTCAAGAAGGTGCGCGGCGCCGCGTTCGTTGATCCGTTCGTGACGCGAACCTGCACCGATCGCAATGGCGATCGCGACGGTGCGCGCTGACGGCGTCTGAATGTAGACCGAGGACGCGGCCCCTGCGCCGCGGAGTGCGCGAGAGCGCGGTGCGGCGCGCTTCAGGAGTCGCTGCGCTCGGACTCGGCCGGGTCTGACGATCCGGCTTCGGCGCTCGGCCACGCCTCCGTTGGGAGCTCGATCTGCACATACTCCTCGCCGCGATACTCAAGCCAGGTGCGCACCGGCTCTGTTCGCGGGATCGCTGCGCCAACGCTGTATTCAATCTCTACAACGGCGTCACTACTACGCAGCGTGTAGCGCAGGTGTCCAGGCTCGGAGAGGTCGAACTCCACACTCTGAAATGCGTCCACGTTGATGGTGATTGTGAGTGGGGTGAAAATCGATGAGACCTCTGGGTCATCACCGAGCACCTCCTCGACCCAGCCCATGCCGCGCGCGATCAGTTCACCCCCCTGAAGGTGGCGATACGAGACGGTCTGCCGAAGGAGGGGGCGGAGCACGTTCGCCTTATCGGCGCGCAGGATGGCAAGCCCTCGATTCACAAAGAGGCCAGGGGTCAGCTCGTCGTGGTCGTGATCCATGAGAGGGAGAGCCTAGCGCAGCCGCCTTCGTGCCGCGGCTCGCGCTCCCGTCGATCCCCCCACCCGCCTATCATCGGCTCGTGCGCTACGCCGTTGATCTTGGGAACAGCGCCGCGAAGGTCGGCTACCTCCGCGAGGGCGCCCTCGTCTCGTTGCGCGTCGCCGCCCCCGCCAACCCCCGTGATGCCAGCGTCTGGCGCGGCGTCGCTGAGGCGCTCCTCGACCTCGCCGCAGGCGAAGGGGGTGCCGCCACCGAGCTCGTCGTTGGGAGCGTCGTCCCCGAAGGTGCCGCAGCGCTTCACGAAGTTGCAGCGTCACGCGGCGTTGCCGTTGAGCTACTGCAAAGCCGCGATCTCCCACTCGTCTCACGTCTTGAGGAGCCAGATCGGATCGGCGTGGATCGCGCTCTTGCCGCCTGGTTCACCTATGCGCAGCAGGGCGCGCCGCAGCGCCGTGGCGCGATTGCGGTAACGCTCGGCACGGCACTGACGCTGACCTGCGTCAGTCGCACCGG
>CALMIH010000056.1 GCA_937864085.1 uncultured Chloroflexota bacterium | reverse complement strand
GATTGCTGCTTGGTACAAAGGTTGCACGGGAATCTGGAACAGGAACCCCTGCGCTACGGACAACAACGCGACGATGATGCCAAGCCAGACTGTTTTGGATTTGAGGATGTTCATAAGTTTGCGCAAGCGAATTGTAATTCTCTCGATGATGATGGTTGCTGTTGTACCAACTCATGTAGCAGATGCGAGCTATGAAAGCGCTCCAGATTATAGTAATGGCCGGGTAGTTCCACTGATGTCTAGCCCCAACGACCTAAACTCAAATGGTTCTGGCTTTCTTTATTCATCAAGAATCGTCTTTACCTCAGGGCATACTGCGTTTAGCTTTAATAGCAATGGAGAACGTCAAGAGTTTCGCCCCGACCTTGCGGTGGGTAAACCAAATGTGGATATCAAGACTATTGATTCCGGTGTGCGTGTAATAAAGCGAATTTCGGCACCGAAGTACTTAGGTAATGACAGTCCTGACTTGCACGATTTTGCAATATTGATATTAGAGAAGGATCTTATTCCCGCTGAACCAGTACAACTATTGACACCAGAAATTGAGCAAATACTTCTTGAAAAAAGAGCAGAAGTGAAAATACATGGTTATGGAAATACCGTTGATTTGTGCGGCTTAGGGGAGTCCTTGCCGTGTAAGACAAATAGACCTAAAGCCTCTGATGTTCCACGATCGATAACAGCAACTCTTCGTCCAGCTACAGATTTCCCAGCTCTTGTTGGGTATCAAGTTCCAAAGCGGCTTTTAGAACAGTTACTTTTCTTCACTCCCGGAAAATCGAGTATGTGTGGCGGAGATTCTGGCGGTTCGCTCACAACGACGTTTAACGGAAATATTATGTATCTCGCAAATATTGGCACAGCTGACAGGATTTATGCGTGTGGCCAGTCTCCATCTTTCGATGGTAAAGGTGGAATCAATTATTCCCAACCGATTTATCGCTACTTAGACCTCATCAAGGAAGCTGAGACATTTGTGGCCACGCAGATTGCTTTAGAGAAAGCAGAAGCCAAGGCTGCTGCACTTAAGAAAACAACAATCACATGCATTAAAGGTAAATTAGTTAAGAAAGTTACTGCAATTAAACCAGTTTGCCCAAAGGGTTATAAGAAAAAGTAGTTGAGCTCGACGTTCTGGACATAGAACTCGGATTTACCTACATAAGTGGGTTGTGAGGGACTCGAACCCCAATAGGGGTTATGTACTCACATGGTCCACATATGGATGTAACCGATCTTGAACCATCTCCCACTGTAGAAATTTGGTCTGACATTTTCTAGGTCGTGCATAGATTTGTGAGTAAACGACCGCCGTGTAATAGTAGGCTCGATTTATGACTGAACGGCAAGAATTTAAAGTGCTACGAACTTATAAGGATTTTGAGCTTCGTGAATATCTGCCTTGCGTCATCGCAGAGGTGAAAGTTTCTGCTCAGTATTCAATTGCAACAAGCAGCGCTTTCTCTTCATTATTTAATTACATTTCAAAGGGAAATAAGGAGTCGCAAAAAATCGCGATGACTGCCCCGGTAATCACCGCACAAAAAGCAGATAGATCGGATTCCGCCGGATGGTATGTCTCATTTGTGATGCCTTCAGGGAGCGCCTTTGATCACATGCCACATCCCAACGATTCTCAAGTCAGATTACGAGAATTAGATACTGAAACATGCGTTGCCAAATCATTCCGCGGAAGAGCAACCGATGAACTATCACGAAAGATGGCTGAAGAGCTTCGCGCAAACTCTGCCAAAGCCAACATCGCACTCTCTAATGAAACGCGAATCTGTCGTTTTGATCCGCCATTTAAACCTGGCTTCTTGCAGTACAACGAGATCGTGATTCCTGCTTATCTTGATTCACAACCCATATCAGGTATGGGGTCTGACACTTACTAGACCTTGAATGGATTTAGGTCAGTTGTGGCGTACTCTGTAATTATGAATCGAATATCACACATTGTTGAAGTAGTTCTATTTCGCGCTCGTTTTTTATTAGCACCACTTTATCTAGGGTTAGTCGGAGCACTTGTCCTGCTCTGCTTTCGATTCGTTATCGAGTTCTATCACCTAGCACAAAAGATAGGGGAAGCGACTCCGCAGAGCTTCACCCTAGATTTATTAGCTTTATTGGATCTAACTCTTCTTGCAAACCTCATTTTGATGGTGATTTTTGCCGGCTATGAAAACTTTGTGTCGCGAATTGATATTGCTACCGAGTCTAAAGACCGCCCACACTGGATGGGCACGATTGATTTTAGCGGTTTGAAAATTAAATTAATTGGATCACTAGTTGCGATTTCTGTTATTGAGCTTCTCAAAGATTTCATCGAGTTAGCTGGTGAGGATTACGTTACTGGTGGTACTAAATGGCGAATTGTTATCCATTTAACTTTTGTTGCCTCTGGAGTCTTGTTTGCTCTGATGGATTGGATCGCCGATAAACGAGAGTTTCACGGCACTCACAAGTAATGCGTTAAGTGGGTTGTGAGGGGTTCGAACCCCAATAGGGGCTACCCATCGTTGTATTAACTAAATATACCGTTTATGGTCTATATATGAATAAGAGGCTAATTACTTTCTTACTAATACTTTCTCTTTTCCTGTCCCTCCCTTTAATATCAATAAATGCAGCAGCTAAAGCAGGAGGCACTTGTTCTAAGGCAGGTATTACATCTGTTGTTTCAGGTAAGACCTATACATGTATTAAATCTGGGAAGAAGTTAGTTTGGAATAAGGGTGTGGCGGTTGCTAAACCAACTCCAACTCCAACTCCAACTCCAACTCCAACTCCTGCCGCTACACCAACTACCGCAGCTAATTACGCAACGCTTTGGGAAAAATACAGTTGGGTTAAACCAACCTCCTCATCATCTGTTGCTTCTGCTGCAACCGATAAATTTAAAGGCTATGTGGCGGTAACTAGAACTAACGACACTGTAATTAAAATTGCTGCCCAAGATGGTGCTGATCAAACCTTAGTCGGCTGGGTTAAAGATGGAGCGAATCTAGTCGCAAAGGCATTTGATTATCCAAAATTTAGTCAACCATTTTTAGTAGTAATTGGCATTGATCGTGCATGGGTAGAAAAAACTTATATTGAAAATGGATTCAATGTTGATGAGGCAAAAGATATTGCCGCAAATTTTGGTAAAGGATCGCCCGCAGGCGCTGTCGACAATAGAAGCAATACTTATGACATGGGTGTAATAACAAAAAACAAAATGCTTGTGAATGATAAATTGGGAATGATGCAGATGGCTGGACACGAATTTTTCCACGCAGTTCAATTTTCATGGACAGGTCCCATAGCAGACGCTTCTGGAAGCAAAGTACCTAACTGGTTCTGGGAAGGTCCGCCAACTTTTGTGGGATTACAAACCGCAAGTTACTTAGGATGGGCAAGTTATATTACTGAAGGCAGACAAATGGCTGTTAATCGTTCTAATGCTGATTCAACTAAATCACATCTACTATCAGAAGCAATAGAAAATACTGGCAGCTCCGACGCTATCGATCCGTACGGAATTGGCGCGATCGCAACTGAGTTCTTAGTAGCTAATGTCGGTATGGAGAAATTTATGGACATTCATGCCAACTTGGGTAAACAGAAAAGCTTTGCAGATTCATTTGAAACTGCAACTGGGGTTGAATTAACCGATTTTTATACAATGTTTGAAGAGGTACGTTCAGATTTAGGAATTCCGCGAAGCTAATATTCATCGACCTGCGTGCCGGCATGGCGACGTACTTGGCGAGTTCAGAGAATCCATCGCAACGGTGCAGCTCGCCCTCGGGCACTCAGATCCTGTGGTGACGATGCGACACTACACCTTCAGCACCCAGAAGCAGGTAACCGCAGCCTTTGACAAGGTTTGGGGGGGCTCGACCGGGAGAAGCGCTTGCAGAGCAACTTCCACCCAACGCTGAAAACGGCGTCGATGAGGAGACGGTGCCAAACATGGGGAAGGCGGCCTTCCACGAGGGAAGGAGTGGCGGAGAGAGAGGGATTCGAACCCTCGATGGGATTGCTCCCAAACCGCATTTCCAATGCGGCGCCATAGACCACTAGGCGACCTCTCCGTGTGTGCGCGTCAGGTGCTGGCGGAAAGGGTGGGATTCGAACCCACGAGGCTATTAACCTGCCGCTTTTCGAGAGCGGTGCCTTCAACCACTCGGCCACCTTTCCACGGCGGAGGATAGCCCATTAAGGGGTGAGGCTCACCTCAATGCCGGCGCTCACCCGCATGCGCAGGAGGCCGCGGACGCGATCGTAGAGGCGAAAGGCGCCTGCCTGGAGTCCGTACTTCTTAACGAGTGCGCTCCACATCCCGCCGAGTTCGTCTGGCGCCAGGATCCGCGCCGTTGCTGGGAGCAACGCCCCGGTCAGCGTGCCGTTCCATGTACATGGTGCAACGCTGGCACGGGACGAGTTGTTCAGGCGCTTCATCTTTCCGGCGGCAGGGTTGCTAAAGATCAGGAGGCGACCGTCACGCGCCGCTGCCCAGACGGGGGTGACGACAGCGCGGCCGTCGAGTCGGTAGGTGGTGAGGGCGACGTACTGCGCCTTGAGGATGGCGCTGCGAGGATCGGCGTTGGCTGTTGCGTCAGGCATCGATTGCGTACGCCATGCGACGGAGCTGGTTGGCGAGAGCGGAGAGGTCTTCGCCCCCCTTGCCAGCGGCGATCAGCGCGTCTTCAAGTTGCGCGACCAGCGTGGCGGCGGGGACGGGGACGCCGAGCTCCTTTGCAAGGTCAATGGCGATGCCGAGATCCTTGCGGTGCAGCGCAACCTTGAAGCCGAGCGGGTAGCGATCCTCCGCCATGCGCTGCCAACGATTCTCCAGGACCCACGACTTTGCGGCGCCGCCAGTGAGCGCGCCCGCAAGTGTTGCTGGATCAAGCCCAGCCTTCTGCCCCACCAGGATCCCTTCGGCGAGTGAGAGGTAGCTCCCAGAGATGACGAGCTGGTTCACCGCCTTCCCCACCTGTCCGGCGCCGAGCGGTCCCAAGTGCGTAATGGTCTTGGCGAATGCGGCGAGGAACGGCTGCGCCGCGGCGACCGCCTCGGCTGATCCACCAAGAAAGACGGTGAGGGTGCCGTTGACCGCCCCTTCACTGCCGCCACTCACTGGGGCGTCCACCATCAGGATTCCCTTAGTAGCGAGCTGTTCGCCCATGCGGCGCGTAGCGGAGGGGGCGATGGTGCTCGTATCAGCCACTACTGCACCTGGGGCGAGATGGTGGATCCCACCATCTGCACCGAGCAGCAGCTCCTCCACGTCAGGTGTGTCAGAGACGCTCAGCACCACGACCTCTGCGCCGGTGAGCGCCTCCTTCAGCGATGCCACCTGCGTCACTCCAGGGATCGCCGGGCGGCCTGCTGTGCGATTCCAGCCGCGCACGGTGTGTCCAGCGCGCGCCAGATGTCCCGCCATGGGTGCACCCATCGTGCCGAGGCCGAGGAACGTGACGCTGCTCATGACGCCACGATACGCCAGTGCCGCGAAGGGAGTGATAAGAGTGGTGCGCCCGGCGGGACTCGAACCCACGACCTTTAGGTCCGCAACCTAACGCTCTATCCACTGAGCTACGGGCGCCTGTGCTTCCTGCGGAGTCCTGATGCTACGGCACGCCTGCCTGAAGTGGCGGAGAGGGAGGGATTCGAACCCTCGACGCAGGAAAACCCCACGTGGCGGTTTAGCAAACCGCTGCACTAGACCTCTATGCGACCTCTCCGAAGCTTGCCGACGCGAAGTATCCCAGATGGCGCCCTGCAGCGCTAGCCGACGATCTCCCAGCCACGGCGAAGGGCCTCGCGACGGAGTTGGGTGTCTGGGGCGATGGCAACGGCGCGCTGCGCCATAGAGAGCAGCGGGATATCCGCCGCGGTGTCGCCAAACGCAGCAAGGAGCGGGGCGCCTGCCGCGCGGGTGCTCACTGCGGCCGCTTTCTGCTCGCCGCTCTGTGTTGCGGCGGCGAGTCGCCCAGTTGCTCGCCCCTCCATTAGTTCCAGCGGAGTGCCGAGTGCAGCCGTCGCGCCGATCCGTCGCGCGAACGCATCGCCCACCTGCTGATAGCCGCCCGTGGCGAGCAGCAGTTGGATCGTTGAATGTGTGACGCGCGCCGCGCTGAGCGCCGCTGCGACTGCGTTGATCCCTTCAATGCGCCGTGCCGGCCAGAGGTGGTGCTCCACAACCCACTCCCCCATCGCCGCGAGCTCATCAGCGCTCGCACCGCGCAGCAGTGTGGCCTGGTCGCTCAGCCAGCGTGCGCGAAAGCGCTCCTTGCTGATCACGCCGAGCTTGGCGAGGAGGACGAGCGGGAGCCGGACGCTGACAAAGCGACGCGCCGCAGCGCTCGGTCGATGCTGCAGGACCCACGCGAGGACGCCGCGCCACGTCTCGGCGGTGGTGAGGGTGCCATCCATGTCGCTGACGATCACTGCGCTACTCATGGACATCAGTATGTGCGGAAAAGAAGAGAGGCGCCTGGGTTTCCCCAGACGCCTCTCGAAGCGATCCCGACGGATCGCAGTGAGTTACTTCTTCTTGGCTGCCTTGCGTCGCTTGCGCTTCGCAGGGGCCTTCTTGGCAACAGCCTTCTTGGCCTTGCGTCGCTTGCGCTTCGCAGGGGCCTTCTTGGCAGTGGCCTTCTTGGCCTTGCGTCGCTTGCGCTTCGCAGGGGCCTTCTTGGCAACAGCCTTCTTGGCCGACTTGCGCTTCTTGCGCTTCGCTGGGGCCTTCTTGGCAACAGCCTTCTTGGCCTTACGCTTGGTGGCAGGCTTACGCTTCGCAGCGGCCTTGCGCTTCTTCTTTACTGCCATGTTCTGGACCTCCACTCTGGCCAGCCCGACGAGCGGCCTGGCCATACTCCACCCCAAAACTGGGGCTTGTTGAAAAGTAAAACACAATGTGGATAAGTGCAAGCCCTTTTGTGCGTGGCGCAACAGGGTTGGTCCGGGCCGGGTCCAGCTCGACCCCTCTTGGGCCCGCCTGGCGACAAAAACGGCGCCTTTTTCGTCAAAAACAGCGGACGTATGACGCATCGCGCCAGATTGCGCGCAGCGTTGCGCAGATTGGCGATGGTGGCACCACTTTTTCTGAAAAACGGCGATTTCGTGCGAGAAATCGGCACATCAGCGTGGCACGACGATCATCAAGACGCTGCGTCTGGTGGCTTGATGCGGGGGTTTTCTGGGTCTCGGCGTGCCAAATCGGCGGGGAGATCTTGACCCAGCGGGCAGATCGCCGTAGGGTTAGCCACATGACGACGTATCGTTACTTTAGGAGCCCGGTCTGACCCGCCCAGACGCCTAGCGTCTGACCGGCGGTCCGGCCGGGATGTGAGCAGAGGGGCCCCCTCTGCTCTTTTCTTTTCCCCCACCCCGCCGGTCAGCCGGCACCAAACCAGGAGCAACAATGTTCGTCCGAATGGTCAAGGCGGCAACAGCAGCGCAGCTCAGCGCCGTCCGCGAGCGCGCCGCAGCGGCGGGTCTCGCCGTCTATGAAGAGCAGGGTTCGACCGGAAGCACCCTCGCCATCCTTGGGCCGTCGGGCGTCAACGCCGCACTTGAACAAGAGTTCGGCGCACTCGGAGGTGTTGCAAGTGTCAGCCGCGCTACACGTCCCTACCGACTCGCCTCTCGCGAGTTCCGCGACACGCCAACGCTGGTGAAGGTGCGCGATGCGGTGATCGGTGGTGGCACGCTGACCCTGATGGCGGGCCCATGCTCCATTGAATCGCGCGATCAGCTCTTCGAAGTGGCGCAGGGGGTGGCCGATGCGGGGGCAACCCTCCTGCGTGGTGGTGCATTCAAGCCGCGCACCTCGCCGTACGCCTTCCAGGGGCTCGGCCTTGACGGACTGCGCCTCCTCGCCGAGGCGCGGGAGCGCACTGGGCTCCCGATCATCACCGAGGTGATGGAGCCTGCACAGGTCGACATGGTCTCCGAGTTCGCAGATGTGCTGCAGGTGGGGACGCGCAACATGCAGAACTTCTCGCTCCTTAACGCCGTGGGGCGCACGCGCATGCCAGTGATGCTGAAGCGCGGCCTCTCCGGGACGATTGAGGAGTGGCTGCTCGCCGCGGAGTACATCTTGGCGGCGGGGAACACACAGGTGATCCTCTGCGAGCGCGGCATCCGCACCTTTGAGACGGCGGCGCGCAATACGTTGGACCTGAACGCGGTGCCGATCCTCCGCAAGCTGACACACCTCCCAGTCATCGTGGATCCGAGCCACGCAACAGGGAAGCGCTGGATGGTTGCGCCAATGTCATACGCCGGCGTGGCGGCTGGGGCCGACGGCATCATGGTTGAAGTGCACCCAAAGCCGGAGGAGGCCTGGTCGGACGGCGAGCAGTCGCTCACCATCCCAATGTTCCAGCGCCTCGCTGGCGAGTTGCGCTCCATCCACACGCTCGTGACGCCACTCCATAACGACCCAGGGGCGGCGGGCGCCAGCCCGTCGAAGAAGTAGCGCATGTCGCACCGCGTCAACCCCGCAGCGCGGCTGCGGGGTGAACTGCGCCTCCCCGGCGACAAGTCGATCAGCCACCGCGCGCTGCTCTTCGCAGCGCTGGCGGAGGGTGAGACGCTGATCTCTGGCGCTGGTGACGGCCATGACGTGCGCTCCACCGCGGGGATCATCCGCGCGCTCGGCGCAACCTGCGAGCGACTCCCAGCGGCACCTGACGACGCACCTGGTACGGCGCGCTGGCGCGTCCTCTCCCCTGGTCGCAGCGGACTCGCCGCGCAGGGCGACGGAACCCTTGACTGCGGCAACTCTGGGACGAGCGCACGGCTCGGCGCAGGGCTTGTGGCGGGAGTTGCCGGCGCCCACGTATTAGATGGCGACGAATCGCTGCGCCGCCGCCCCATGACACGCGTTCTTGAGCCACTCCGCGCAATGGGAGCCGACGCCACGGGCGCCGCTGGTGAGCGCGGCGAGACGGCGCCGCTGCGCATTGTTGGGGGCACGCTGCACGGCACCGAGTGGCGCTCCAGCACCCCGAGCGCCCAGGTGAAGAGCTGCGTCCTGATTGCCGGCCTCGCCGCGAGTGGTAGCACCACCTATATAGAGAGTGTCGCAACGCGCGACCACAGCGAGCGGATGCTCACGGCGCGCGGCGCCACCATCAACCGCGTGCAGGAGCCTGATGGCGCCTGGTCGATCAGCGTCCAGGGGGGCACGCAGTTGCGGGCGATCCCGCAGGTGCAGGTGCCGGGCGACCCATCGTCGGCCGCCTTCTGGCTGGTGGCGGCGAGCCTGCACCCAGACGCCGATCTGACGATCCGCGGCGTCTCGCTGAACCCCACCCGCCGCCACGTCATTGAGATCCTCCGCCGCATGGGTGCCTCCATTGAAGAGACGCCGCGCCCAGATGACGGCTCGGGGGAGCCGATCGGCGACCTCCGCGTCCGCAGTGCCGACCTCCACGGCGTTGAGATCACCCCACAGGATGTGGCGCTCGCCATTGATGAGATGCCGATCCTCTCGCTCGCCGCAACGGCGGCGCGCGGCGGGAGCAGCATCCGCGGCGCAGGGGAGCTGCGCGCCAAGGAGAGCGACCGAATCGCCGGTGTTGCCGATGGCCTGACGCGGCTCGGGCTCACCGTTCGCGTGGATGGGGATGATCTCCACTTTGTTGGCGGCGAGCGGTCGAAGGGTGGGAGCCCCGAGGTCCGCGGCGATCACCGCCTCGCGATGACCTTTGCGGTTGCGGCACTTGTCGGCGACGCCGCCGTGGAGATCGACGACGCCGCAGCTGCGGCGGTCAGTTATCCAACCTTCTTTGATGACGCTCTGCGTCTCGCTGGTGGCGCGGAGCAGGACGTACGCGCATGAGCAAGCGCATCGTGCTCTTGGGACACCCGGTGGCGCACAGCCTCTCCCCCGCCTTCCAGCAGGCCGCCTTTGACCATCTCGGCCTCCCAGTTCGCTACGAGCTGATGGATGTTCCGCCGAAGGGACTCGCCGCCGCCGTTGCCGCGCTGCGCGCCGATCCAGATCTAATCGGAGCCAACGTCACGATCCCGCACAAGGAGACGATCGGTGCGCTGCTCGACTCAGTGACTGAAGAGACCACAGCAATCGGCGCCGTCAATACGATCACGCGCGCTGGGAGCCGTCTCGTTGGGCGGAACACTGACGTCGCCGGACTGCGCGGCGCACTTGATGCGCTGCTCGACGGACGACGCACCCCGCGCGCCGCGCTGATCCTTGGCGCGGGAGGCGCCGCGCGCGCCGCCGTCGCCGCACTCGTTGGTGCCGCCGTAGGACAGATCAGCATCACCAATCGTCACTTACGCCGTGCTGAGCAGGTTGCTGCCGCGGCCTCCAAGACCTGGCCGCACCTCGCCATCCGCGCCGTGCCCTGGCACGAGTCGATCCTGGTGGAGGAGGCGGCGCGCGTCGGCATCGTCATCAACGCCACCAGCCTCGGACTCTCATCAAAGGATGCGCCGCCACTCCCCGCCGCCGCCTTCCGCGAAGGGCAGTTCCTGATCGACGCTGTTTATGCCCCTGGCGGGACGGCGCTCGTCCGCAGTGCGCGCGCCGCGGGCGCAGAAGCGGCCGACGGACTGGAGATGCTCCTCCTTCAGGGGGCCGCCTCTTTTGAACTCTGGACGGGGCGTCCAGCACCGATCAGCATCATGCGTGACGCGTTAGCCGCCGCCGCGGCATCATCTACCCATGCGGGTGAGTCACCCGCAGTGATTGGAGGGGCGCAATGAGCTTCCGCTACCTAACCGCCGGTGAGTCACACGGGCCAGAGCTCGGCGTCATTGTTGAGGGGATGCCAGCCGGCGTCCCACTCACTGAAACAGCGCTCGCTATCGATCTGAAGCGCCGACAGGGTGGCTACGGCCGTGGCGCGCGACAGAAGATTGAGCAGGACCACGCACGCATCCGCAGCGGCGTCCGTCACGGCCTCACGCTGGGCTCACCGATCCTTCTCTTGATTGAGAACCGCGACTGGGAGAACTGGACGCGGGTGATGCAGTCAGAACCACTCAGCGCAGAGCAGGCGGCGGAACTTGCGGCGAGCGCCGCCGAAGGGACGAAGCGCTCCATCCCCGTGACGCGCGTCCGCCCAGGGCACGCCGACCTTGCCGGCGCACTGAAGTACGGCTTTGATGATGTGCGCAGTGTGCTGGAGCGCGCATCGGCGCGCGAGACGGCGGCGCGCGTTGCCGCTGGTGGCGTTGCGAAGGCACTCCTCCACGCGCTCGGCATCGACATCTGGTCCTTCACCGCCGAAGTGGGCGGTGTGGCCGTGGACCCACAGGCCTGCACTCGCACGCGTGAAGAGTCTGAAGAGAGCCCGCTGCGCTGCCCAGACCCTGCCGCTGAAACGCGGATGGTCGCCCGTATAGATGAGGCACGCGAGGCGGGGAATACCGTTGGCGGCATCTTTGAAGTCGTCGTGAAGGGTCTGCCGATCGGACTCGGCTCGTACGTGCACTGGGATCGCCGCCTTGATGCGGCACTCGCCCAGGCGATGATGAGCATCCAGAGCGTGAAGGGTGTGGAGTTCGGCTTAGGCTTTGAACAGACGCGCATCTTCGGCTCCGAGGTCCATGACGTCATTGAGGGGCGTACACCCGCAGGCGATTGGGTACACCGCACTAATCGCGCCGGTGGACTCACTGGCGGCGTCAGCAACGGCGAGCCGCTCGTGATCCGCGCCGCGGTGAAGCCGATCAGCACGCTCGCCCGACCGCTCCCGTCTGCCGACCTGATCAGCGGCGAGAAGGTGGAGAAGGCGCACTACGAACGTTCCGACATCAGCGTAGTTCCCGCCGCTGGCGTAATCGGCGAAGCGATGGCGGCGCTCGCCCTGGTGCCATTCGTCCTGGAGAAGCTCGGTGGCGACTCGCTCGAAGAGATCACGGCGAACCTTGCGGCGCTTCACGCACGTGCCGCTATCCCGCGATCCGCACCTGCAGCAGGTGGCAAGGCTGACCCCGAGACGGACGCGAGTGGCACCAGCGCCGCGGGGTCCGGCGGCGACGACTAGACGCTGATGGCGACGCGGCGCAGCAACCTTGCACTCGTCGGCCTCCCTGGCGTGGGGAAGAGCTCACTCGGCCGTCGCCTTGCGACCGCGCTCAACGTGCCGCTCCTTGATCTAGACCGCAGCATCATCGCAAGTACTGGCGTCCCGAAGGACAGCGTGGATGAGATCTTCAAGCGCGAAGGCGAAGAGGGCTTCCGCATCCGCGAACGCTCCGCCGTTGCCGCGCTCGACGAAGTTGCGCCACCCGCAGGCGACGTTGCCGCAGAGCTCGGCATTGGGCGCATCATCTCGCTCGGCGGTGGGACGCTCGTTGACCCGCGCAACCGCTGGACGCTGAGCCAACGCGCCCGCATCCTCTGGCTCGACGCACCAGATCCAGTCATCGCCGGGCGCCTTCGCACCGCACGTGTTGTCCGTCCACTGATGAGCAAGGGGAATCCAGAGGCGTCGCTGCGCACACTGCGCACGGAGCGTTCGCGCTTCTACGCCATCGGCACACGACTCGAGAGCAAGAAGAGTCCAGGGACGCTCTCACAGCCTGCTATCGACCTGCTACGCGCCACGCCGCGCAACACCGGCCGAATGCTCCTCTCCGCCGCACTGCCGAGCGGCCACTGGGAGCTCGGCGTCGGCATCGCCGCAGAGTCGCTCGTGCGCGCGCTCAAGGCGCGTAACGCACATCGCGTGGTCCTAGTGAGCGAACCGAACGCAGAGCGTGCGATCGGTGGCAGCATCGCCGCGGCGCTGAAGCGCGCCAAAATCACCGTAATTCCGCTCACGCTGGAGTCTGGTGAATCGGCGAAGCAGCTCACCGTGATTGATGAGGCGGCACGCAGCCTCGCCGCCGCTGGCGTTGAGCGCGGTGATCTTCTCGTTGCGGTTGGCGGTGGCGCGCTGAGCGACACGGCGGGCCTTCTCGCTGCGCTCTATCTGCGCGGCATCGACTGGGTCGCCGTCCCCACCACACTCGCCTCGCAGTTGGACGCATCACTCGGCGGAAAGACCGGCGTCGATCTCCCTGAAGGGAAGAATCTCGTCGGCGCCTTCCATCAGCCACTCGCCGTCATCGCCGACCTGGATGCGCTGCGCACCCTCCCAACGCGCGAGATTCTCGCCGCAACAGGTGAGGCGGTGAAGATTGCACTGCTCGGTGAGGATCGACTCTTCACGCTGCTCGAAGAGGTGGCGCCGCGACTCGTTGCGGGCGACCCAGAGCTGCATGAAGACGGAACCTACGCTGAGATCGTGGAGCGCGCCGGATGGTGGAAGTGCAACGTGGTTGCGGCGGATGAGCGAGAGGCGGGCCTCCGCATGAGCCTCAACCTTGGTCACACCCTCGGCCATGCGCTAGAGCAGGCGGCGAACTACAAGGGGATCTTGCATGGCGAAGCGGTCGGCTACGGCCTTCGCGCCGCACTCACGATTGGCGTTGAGCTTGGTGTCACGCCAGCGCCACGCGCCGCACGCGCGCTCGCACTCCTTGATGCGCTCGGCCTTGGCGTCGCGCCACGGCGCGAGTCCCCCGCCGCACTCGTTGAGGCAACGACGCACGACAAGAAGGTGGCGGGCGGGAAGATCCGCTGGGTCCTCCCCACCGCGAAGAGCTTCGTGATTCGTGACGACGTCCCTGCTAGCCTCGTCCTACGCGCCGCAACACAGATGCTGGCGGGCAACAAGAGAAGCGGAGGGACACGATGACCGAGCGAGCAACACGCATCAACGCCAGCGCCCTCTCTCCGCGCGCACGCGCGCATGCGGCGGGCGACGAAATCCTGCTGCTGAACGGCCCCAGCCTGAACCTACTCGGCGAGCGCGAGCCCGAGCGCTACGGCACCACCACGCTGGATGAGATCGAGACGCGCGTTGCCGCCGCAGCAGAGGCGGCGGGGATGACACTCGTTGATGCCTTCCAGTCAAATCATGAGGGCGACCTTATTGATCGGCTACATGTGCGCGACTTCTCCTGGGTGATCATTAACCCTGGCGGACTGACGCACACCAGCGTCAGCCTCCGTGACGCGCTGCTGGCGGTAGAGCGACCGTTCGCCGAAGTACACCTCTCCAATCCTGAGGAGCGCGAAGCCTTCCGCCATATCAGCCTCCTTGAAGATGTTGCTGCGGTTGCGGTACGCGGGATGCTCGCCGCAGGCTACGAACGCGCCGTTGCACTCATCGCCGAGCTGCGCGCGGAGGCAACGAAGTGAGCGGTGATCCAGCCGCCCGTCTCGCTGAGATTCGTAGCGAGATCGATCGCATTGATAGCGAGCTGCTGAAACTCTTGGAGGAGCGCACGAACTTCGCGCTGGAGGCGGGGGCTGCCAAGGCGGCGCTCGGTCGTCCAGTGCACGATCCAGAGCGAGAGGCGCAACTACTGACGCGTATCAGCGCGCGTGGTGCTGGTGCGCTCAGTCCTGAGGATCTTCGGGCGCTTTGGGAGCTGCTGATGGCGGCAACACGTCGGGCGGAGTCGCAGCGCTAAATCCGGCACAGCGCATCACTGGGAGGCGCGGGTAGCGCACGTAGCGTGGGTCGCGGTCAGAGAGGCCGCAGCGCAAGAAGTCCGATCCTCGTCCGCTGGTGATCTCGCGTGCCTCCGCACAGCCGCCGCAAAGGCCGAACCGCTTCATACGGTGTGGCGGAGGGGGAGGGATTCGAACCCCCGCAGACCGTTACCAGCCTGGGCTGTTTTCAAGACAGCTCCGTTCAACCACTCCGGCACCCCTCCGCCGCGCAGTGTATCGGATGCGGGGCTGCCGCTCAGCCGAAGTGCTTGATGTGGTCGGCCCAGTGCGCGCTGCTCTCCTGCTGGACCAGCTGCTGCAGGGACTCGCCCTCAAGGGCGGGGAAGGCACGTTCGTCAAAGAGCTCCGCCTCGCTCAGCGAGAGAACCAGGGTGCGGAGCTCCCACCAGGCGCCAGCCTCAGAGGTGATCACCTCTGCCGCCTCACGCTTGGCACTCTCGCGGTCAATACGGGCATTGAGTTGATCAAGTGACTCCGCGGTGCGGTGCGGCGTCCCGCCACTCTTCATCACACCGATCTCGTAGCTGCCACGACGCTCCCACCACTCAATGTGGGCGAGCAGCACCGTCCGTGTGGAGCTGCCATCCGCGCGCTCGTTCCAGGCGCCTGCGCGCGTCATTGAGATCGCATCATCGAGCGCGCGTCGCACGATATCCAGGTGCGCAATGAGCGCCGCCTTCGTGGTGATGTTGGCTGGGTGGCTCATAACGGGGCGCGTCTCAGCGCGGTGCAGGTGGCGCAAGGTGTGTGCGGCCGCCGAGATATGGATGCAGCACGGCGGGGAGCTTGACGCTCCCGTCTGGCTGCGCGCCGTTCTCTAGCAGCGCCGCCAAGACGCGCGGGATCGCAAGGCCGGAACCGTTCAGCGTGTGGACGAGCTCTGGCTTCGCCCCCGCCTCACTGCGATGACGGATCGCCATGCGTCGCGCCTGGTAGTCGCCAAAGTTGGAGCAGGATGAAACTTCGAGCCAGCGCTTCGATCCCGCCGCCCAGACCTCAAGGTCGTACTTGCGCATCTGGACGAAGCCCATGTCCCCCGTTGCCATCAGCA
>CALMIH010000055.1 GCA_937864085.1 uncultured Chloroflexota bacterium | reverse complement strand
GGTGAGGATCTCCTGGAGAATGTTTGCGGCGCCGTACGCCTGCAACGCCCAGACCTCCATCTCGCCGAATCGCTGTCCGCCGAACTGCGCCTTTCCACCGAGCGGCTGCTGGGTGATGAGGCTGTATGGCCCGGTTGAGCGCGCGTGGATCTTATCTTCAACAAGGTGGTGCAGCTTCAACATGTAGGTCACACCAACGGTGATCGGTCGGTCGAACTCCTTGCCGCTCTTCCCGTCGCGCAGCGTGATCTTCCCGTCGACTGGGAGGCCGGCCGCCTCGAGCTCGGCGATGATCTTCTCTTCCGTTGCGCCGTCGAAGACTGGTGTGGCCCCCTTCAGCCCCTGCTTGGCGAGCGCCCATCCGAGGTGCGTCTCAAGGAGCTGGCCGATGTTCATGCGGCTCGGCACGCCGAGCGGATTCAAGATGACATCAACTGGGGTGCCGTCTGGGAGGTACGGCATGTCCTCAACAGGGAGGATGCGTGAGACGACGCCCTTGTTGCCGTGTCGGCCGGCCATCTTGTCGCCCACAGAGATCTTTCGCTTCTGAGCAACAGAGACGCGCACCAACTGGTTCACACCAGCGGAGAGGTCGGCATCTTCGCGGAGGAACTCGCGCACCTCTACTACGGTGCCGCGCTCGCCGTGTGGGAGTCGCAGCGATGAGTCCTTCACTTCGCGCGCCTTCTCACCGAAGATTGCGCGCAAGAGTCGCTCTTCTGCCGTCACTTCCGTCTCGCCCTTCGGCGTGATCTTCCCTACGAGGATGTCGCCTGGGCGCACCGCGGCGCCAACGTAGATCACACCCTTCTCGTCAAGGTTCGCGAGCAGCTCTTCTGGAACGTTGGCGATGTCACGCGTGATCTCTTCAGGTCCGAGCTTCGTGTCGCGCGCCTCGGTCTCGTGCTTCTCAATATGGACGGAGGTGAAGACATCCTCGCGAACGAGTCGCTCACTGATGATGATCGCGTCTTCGTAGTTGTAGCCCTCCCACGACATGTAGGCCACGACCACGTTCTGACCGAGCGCGAGCTCGCCCTGATCGGTGGACATGGAGTCGGCGATCACCTGGCCAGGTGTGACGCGGTCGCCCACCGCAACGGATGGGCGGTGGTTGAGGCAGGTCCCCTGGTTCGAGCGAACGAACTTCAGCAGGACGTAGCGATCGAGATCCTTCTTATTGGCTGCCTCATCTGGCTCGACCACGATCAGATCTGCGGCAACGGAGGTGACCACGCCGGCGCGTCGTGCGATGACGACCTGGCCGGAGTCGCGCGCCGCGCGACCCTCAACGCCAGTGCCAACGACTGGGGCGTGCGGCTCAAGGAGCGGCACCGCCTGACGCATCATGTTGGAACCCATCAGCGCGCGGTTCGCGTCGTCATGCTCAAGGAACGGAATGAGCGCGGTAGCTACGGAGACGACCTGCTTCGGCGAGACGTCCATGAACTCCACCTTTGATGGCTCAACGAGCTCAAAGCCTTCGCCCTTGCGGCAGTAGATGCGCTCGCCGATCAGGTGCGAACTCTCGTCAATCTCGGCGTTCGCCTGGGCGATCGCGAAGCGCTCCTCTTCGTCCGCTGGGAGGTAGACCACCTCAGTGGTGACGCGACCCTCCTTCACGCGGCGGTATGGCGTTTCAATGAAGCCGAGGTTGTTGACCCGACCGAAGGTTGCCAGCGAACCGATGAGTCCGATGTTCGGACCTTCTGGAGTTTCAATCGGGCAGATGCGACCGTAGTGGCTGTGATGCACGTCGCGAACGTCGAAGCCGGCGCGCTCGCGGGAGAGGCCGCCTGGCCCGAGGGCGGAGAGGCGGCGCTTGCTGGTGAGTTCGGCGAGTGGGTTCGTCTGATCCATGAACTGGCTCAACTGCGAGCCGCCGAAGAACTCCTTCATTGAAGCAACGACTGGTCGCACGTTGACGAGCGCGCTCGGTGTTGCCTTGTCGTCTTCCTGAATGGTCATGCGCTCCTTGATCACGCGCTCCATGCGCAGGAGGCCGACACGGAAGGCGTTCTGGATCAGCTCGCCGTTTGCGCGCACGCGGCGGTTGCCGAGGTGGTCGGTGACGTCGCGATGCGCACCGCCCTCGTTGGCGATGATGAGGTGGCCAACGATCGCGGCGAGATCTTCGCGCGTCAGGGTGCGTGTTGCGTCGCCCGGAAGCTCAAGGTTCATCAGGCCAGCCGTCTCCTTGAGGCGCTGCGTGAACTTGTAGCGGCCGACGCGACCAAGGTCGTAGCGGCGCGCGTTAAAGAAGAGGTTCTCTACGAGTGAGCGGGCGTTGTCGCCGGTGGGTGGATCGCCCGGGCGGAGTCTCTTGTACACTTCAACAAGCGCCTCGCTGCGCGTTGCGGTGGTGTCCTTCTCTAGCGTGTTAGCGACGTAAGGATGCTCTGGGTTGCTCGGCATGCGCGAGAAGAGTCCAGCAATCTCGTCGTTCGTCTCGTAGCCAACGGCGCGCAACAGCGATGTGGCAGGGAGCTTGCGCTTTCGGTCAACCTTGACGTAAAGCTGATCCTTCCCGCTCGTCTCGAACTCGAGCCATGCGCCGCGATTCGGAATGACCTTCGCCGACCAGAGGGCGCGACCAGATACTGGATCAATCGTGTCAGTGTAGAAGACGCCAGGTGAACGCACGAGCTGCGAAACAACAACGCGCTCAGCACCATTGATGATGAAGGTTCCCTGGCTCGTCATCCATGGGAAGTCGCCCATGTAGATCTGCTGGCTGCGAATCTCGCCCGTCTCAAGAACCTTCAACTCTGCGGTGACCATCAGTGGTCGCGCGTACGTTGCATCCTTGGCGCGCGCATCCTCTTCGCTGACCTTCGCATCCTTGAACTCGTAATCAAGGAAGGAGAGTTCAAGTCGCTTCCCAGTGAAGTCGCGGATCGGGCTGATCTCCTCAAGCAGTTCTGCGAGGAAGGTCTTGGTCCCCTTCGGCAGCGGTGTCGCGCCAGGGATCCACTCAGGGCCGACAAACGCGGCAAATGACGTGGTCTGAAGGTCGATAAGGTTTGGGATCTCCAGGATCTCTGGAATGCGTGAGTAGAACTTTCGGTTTCCGGTCGCGCGGTTGGTGCGAGAAGGCATGCGGCAGCTCCTTCGGCAATATGGTCGCGATCGAGCGAAAGATGATCCTAGCCTAATTCCCTATACCTTGGCAAGCGAAAGGTCAAGAGGTAAGTTCCCGCGGGGAGGCAGAAGCCCCTCCCCACCCGCCCAAGGGCGGGGTGAGAGGGGCCCCAGCAGCGATTGTTACAGAATCGCGCGTACTTAATCGCGCTTACTTGAGCTCGACCTTGGCACCCGCCTCGGCGAGGGCTGCGACGATCTTCTCGCCCTCAGCCTTGGTGATCCCCTCCTTGACCGCCTTTGGAGCGGCGTCAACGAGGTCCTTCGCCTCCTTGAGGCCGAGGCCGGTGAGCTCGCGCACCACCTTGATCACCTGGATCTTGTTGGCGCCAACCTCTGAAAGGATCGCGCTGACGGAGTCGCTGCCTGCAGCATCACCCGCGGCTGCGCCGCCGGCTGCTGGGGCTGCCGCCACGGCGACTGGAGCGGCGGCGGTGACGCCGAACTTCTCCTCAAACGCCTTGACGAACTCTGAGAGCTCAAGGACGGTCATCTCGCTGACCGCTTCAAGCAACTGGTCGGTTGTGAGCTTCGACATTTCTCTCTCCTTTTCAGCCGTACGGCTGATCAATGACTACTTGAGCCCAAATGGGCGGGATCAGGCCGCCTCGGCCTCGCGCTTGCTCTTCAGCCCACCCAGGGCATAGGCCGCCTTCTGCAGCGGTGCTGCAAAGAGGAAGGCCAGCTTCTGTACTGGTGCCTGGAAGGCGCCTGCCACCTTGGCAAGGAGCACTTCGCGTGTCGGGAGCTTCGAGAGCGCCGTGAGCTGTGACAGGTTGAGGATCGCCTCACCGAGCACCGCTCCACGGATCTCTACGGCCGGGTACGCCTTAAGGGCGCCCAAGACCGTCTTCGCCAGTACCGCCTCGTCACCAGATCCGAACGCGATCGCCGTAGGGCCCTTCAAAAGGTCCGGGAGCGTCGTGTTACCGACCTCTGTTGCAGCGACGCGCATCAGGCGGTTCTTCACCACTCGATACGTGATCCCCTGCGCCCGTAGCACTGTGCGGATCGCGGCGAACTCCGAGACCGTCAGTCCACGGTAGGACGAGAGGATCAGCCCGCGGCTGCCCGACAACTCCGTTCGGAGCGTGTCGATCGTGTCGCGCTTCTTCTGCGTTGGCACGGTTCCTCCTAGCTTGGGCGCACAGGCCGGTGCGCCTCGGCGGGTGCTGCTGGCACCCCTGCAACGGTCCGCGTCACAGGGGGCCGCGCTCCACGCGCTAGGTTCCCTGCCTCTGCGTGCCCTCCCCTCGTCCAGTCGATCACTCGACTGTCCGTGAGGCGACTTAAGTTCCCAACCGTGAGGCTGGGATCACACGCTCTCTTCGGCGATCCGTCGTAGTTCATCTCCCTGGCGTCTCCACCAGGGCGCAATGCTCGGCCGATCAACCTGATCGGCGCGGAGGCGGAGTCTACCCTGCGTCGGGGAAACCCGCCAGTTGGCTAGCTCGCCACGGCGAGAAGTGCTGGGACGTCGATCGCAATCCCTGGCCCCATGCTGGCTGAGATGCTGACCCCCTTGATGTAGGTCCCCTTGAGGCCGGTCGGCTTGGCTCGACTGATCGCCTCGAGCAGAGCGCTCAGGTTGCCGATGATCTGCTCCTCAGTGAAGCTCGCCTTGGCGAAGCCGAGGTGGATGATCGCCGACTTGTCGAGCTTGAACTCCACGCGTCCAGACTTCAACTCGCTGATCGTGCGGGCGAGGTCCATCGTGATCGTCCCCGCCTTCGGGTTCGGCATCAGGCCCTTGCGGCCGAGCACCTTACCGAGCTTACCGACCTGACCCATCAGGTCTGGCGTGGAGATGGCAACGTCAAAGTCGAGCCAGCCACCATCAATCTTGGCAACGAGGTCGGCGGCGCCAACCTCATCGGCGCCAGCCTTGGTCGCCTCCAGCGCCTTCTCGCCTTGGGCGAAGACGGCGATGCGGACGCGCTTCCCAGTGCCGTGCGGCAGGCCCACGGTGCCGCGCACCGCCTCTTCCGACTGGCGCGGGTCAACGCCGAGGCGAATATGCACCTCAACGGTCTGATCAAACTTTGTGGTGGCGGTCTTCTTCACGAGCGCCGCAGCCTCAAGGGGTGCGTACTCCTTCTCGGGATCAACCATCTTCGCCGCTTCGATATAACGCTTGCCGTGCTTTGCCATTCTGTTTCCTCCTTATCGGCCGTTATCGGCCTCCCCCTTCACCGCGGGGTTGCGGCGATCGTCAAGCGACGATCTCTACTCCCATTGAACGGGCCGAGCCCTCGATCATTGAACAGGCAGACTCGATGCTTGTGGCATTCAGGTCGACCATCTTCTTCTGGGCGATATCCAAGACCTGCGCCTTGGTGATCTTCCCTGCGCTGCCGGCCTTATGGTCGCCAGCACCCTTCTCAATCCCCGCCGCCTTACGGATCATGTCCGCAGCCGGTGGCGTCTTAAGAATGAAGGTGAACGAGCGATCCTCAAAGATGGTGATCACCGCTGGGATGACCTCGCCCTTGCGATCGGCCGTCTTCTCGTTGTACGACTTGGTGAACTCCACGATGTTGATGCCGTGGGGCCCAAGCGCCGTACCAACGGGTGGTGCGGGCGTTGCGCCGCCAGCTGGCAGCTGCAACGTGACGGTTGCGCGAATCTTCTGTGCCATTCTCTCGCTCCTCCTGCTCTCTCGTTACAGCTTTGCGACCTGAAGCAGGTCGAGCTCGACCGGCGTCTCACGGCCAAAGATTGATACCAGGACCTTCACCTTGCTTCGCTCGGCGTCGATGTCTTCCACCGTGCCAACGAAGTCGGAGAATGGCCCATCGGTCACGCGGACAGACTGACCCTTGACGAACGCCACCTTGACGGTTGGCGCCTGCCCAACGCCGAGCTGACGCAGGATCTGCTTCACCTCGGTTTCCGTGAGCGGCACAGGATCGGCCTTCATACCAGGGATTGCGGAGCCGCCGACGAAGCTGGTGACGCCCGGCGTGTTGCGGACCACGTACCAGCTCTCTGGCTCCATGTACATGTCCACCAGCACGTAGCCTGGGTAGATCTTCTTCTGGACGGTGGTGCGCACGCCGCTGCGGATCTGGATCTCGTCTTCCATTGGGACCACCACTTGGAAGATACGGTCCTTCATGTCCATGGACTCAATGCGGTGCTCCAGGTTCGCCTTCACCTTGTTCTCAAAGCCTGAGTAGGTGTGGATGGCGTACCAGTGTCGCTTGACGGTTGGTGCGCTCTTCTCTGTCGTGATGTCAGCGGTTTCGCTCACGTTGTACTCCTCGCTCGTAGGCTGATCAGGCGGGGTTGATGAGCTTTAGCAGCTCGGTGAAAAGGAGATCCCAGAGGGCGATGTAGAAGCCAACGAAGAGCGAGGCGCCAAAGACGAGCACGGTGAGGACGCGCACCTGCTGTGGTGTCGGCCACGCCACCTTGCGCAACTCTGAGAACGCCTCCGCCAGGAACTTCCTGATTGACTTCACGTTCTATTGCTCCTTCTCTTCACTTCGTCCCCCTGCGGCACTCGCCGAGAGGCTGGCAGGGGCGGCCGGACTCGAACCGACAACAACCGGTTTTGGAGACCGGTACTCTACCAATTGAGCTACGCCCCTAACTGCTAAACCCCTAACTACTTTGTCTCGCGATGCAAGCGCTGCACGCGGCATCGCGGGCAGTACTTGTTGAGCTCAAGGCGGTTCGGATCATTGCGCTTGTTCTTGCGCGTTGTATACGTCCGCTCCTTGCACTCGGTGCATGCGAGCTGCAGCGTGGGTCGGTTCTCTGCCTTCGCCATCTGCTACTCGGTGATCTTCGTGATGGAGCCGGCACCAACGGTGCGGCCGCCTTCGCGGATGGCGAAGCGCTGACCAACCTCGATCGCGATCGGGGTGATCAACTCAACCGTCATCTCGACGTTGTCGCCCGGCATGATCATCTCGGCGCCCGCTGGGAGGCCGATCGAGCCCGTGACGTCGGTCGTGCGGAGGTAGAACTGCGGTCGGTAGCCGTTATAGAACGGCGTATGACGGCCGCCTTCGTCCTTGGTGAGGACGTAGACCTCGGCGTTGAACTTGGTGTGCGGGGTGACGGAGCCCGACTTGGCCAGGATCTGGCCGCGCTGGATCTCCTCGCGCTCGATGCCGCGGAGCAGCAGCCCCGTGTTATCGCCCGCGCGTCCCTCATCCAAGAGTTTCTTGAACATCTCGACGCCCGTGACGACGATCTTGCGGGTCGCCGTGATGCCGACGAGCTCCACTTCATCGCCAACCTTGACGATGCCGCGCTCGATGCGGCCGGTGGCGACGGTGCCGCGGCCCTTGATGCCAAAGACGTCTTCGACGGGCATCAGGAACGGCTTGTCGATCTCGCGGGTTGGCGTTGGGATGTACGAGTCAACGGCATCCATCAGCGCCTGGATTGGCGCGTAGGCAGGATCGGTTGGATCATCCTTCGCCTCCAGGGCCTTCAGGGCCGAGCCGCGGACGACAGGAATCTTGTCGCCAGGGAAGTCGTACTTGGTGAGGAGCTCGCGCACCTCAAGTTCGACAAGATCCAAGAGCTCCGCGTCATCGACCGCGTCGCACTTGTTCAGGAAGACGACGATGAACGGCACCTCGACCTGCTTGGCCAAGAGCACGTGCTCCTTGGTCTGGGGCATCGGGCCGTCCGTGGCGGCAACGACCAAGATGGCGCCGTCCATCTGGGCGGCACCAGTGATCATGTTCTTGATGTAGTCGGCATGCCCTGGGCAGTCGACGTGCGCGTAGTGGCGGGCCTCGGTCTCGTACTCAACGTGTGAGATCGAGATCGTAATGCCGCGCTCACGCTCTTCTGGGGCGTTGTCGATCGAGTCGAAGGCGCGGTACTCCGCGCTCCCCTTCAGGGCGAGGTACTTCGAGATCGCAGCGGTCAGGCTCGTCTTGCCGTGGTCGATGTGCCCGATCGTTCCGATATTGACGTGCGGCTTGGACCGCTCGAACTTTGCCTTTGCCATCTCGAATATTCTCCGTCTCTACTACCGTCGCTATTAGCGCCGACGGCTCTCGCTTTCCACCAAGTGGTGGAGCCCACGACCGGACTCGAACCGGTGACCTCGTCCTTACCAAGGACGTGCTCTGCCAACTGAGCTACGTGGGCCAGTTCAATGACTCGATCGCTTCTATTCTTTTCCTTTGCGCTCCCGTGTGTTGTGGTGGGCAGAAAGGGAATCGAACCCCCACAGTCAAAGACGGCTGATCTACAGTCAGCGGAGCTCACCACCTGCTCAACCTGCCCATTGCTGGAGCCGACAACGGGACTCGAACCCGGAACCTGCGGTTTACAAAACCGCTGCTCTACCAATTGAGCTATGTCGGCGCCCACGTCGGGATACCTTGCGGTCCTTCGGTGAGAAGCCAGCATAGACCCCGTCTGGTGCGGGGTCAACCTCGTCCGTGCCTGAACGGGCCGACCAGAGAAGCTACTCCGTCGCCTCGGACCCCTCCGGGGTAGGGGTCGCGGCTGGCACGGGTTGTGCCGCTGCGGCGGGGCGTTGGCCGAGCACCTCAAAGAGGAGAATGGAGCCGGCCACCGAGGCGTTGAGGCTCGCCACCTTCCCAACCATGGGGATGCGAACATAGAGGTCGATCCTGCGGCGGATGGCTGGGGAGAGGCCCTTCCCCTCGCTCCCGATCACGAGGCAGATCGGCCCGCGAAGATCGGCGCTGCGGTGGTCCTGCGCCGCCTCCGCCTCGGCCCCCACCACCCGAATCCCTCGGAGGCGGAGTGCCGTGAGCTCATCGGCGAGGTTCTCCACGCGGGCGACGAGGAGGTGCTCCACGGCGCCAGCGCTCGCCTTGATCGCGGCGGGCGAAAGGGGGGCCGAGCCTCGCGTCGCCATCAGAATGCCGTGGACCCCAACCGCCTCAGCGCTGCGAATCAGGCTGCCGAAGTTCTGGGGATCCTCCACCCCATCGAGCGCGAGGATGAAGGGGGCCTCGCCGCGACTCACCGCACGGGCGAGGATCTCCTCTGGGGCAACCTCTGGACGGCGGCGGACCACCAGGGCAATGCCCTGATGCCCGTCGAACCCGGCGAGCTGGCCGATCAGCGCCCCCTCAACTTCGATGATTGGGATGCGCAGCGTGGTGGCGTGCAGCACCACCTGCTGCAGCGCGGCGCGGCGCTGAGGCACCACGAGGAGCTTGATCGCCTCACGTCGCGCGGCGAAGGCCTCTTCAACGGGATGGCGTCCAGCGATCAACTCCTGATCAGGGCCAACAAGTGCGAGCGCCTGCGCCGGAATGGTGCGCTTCGATGCCCAGTGCCGCGGACCATCGGGTCGCGGCGTCCAACCGCGCGCTCCAGGCGGGCCTGGGCGGACGCCCGGTCGCGGCGCTTGGCGAGGGGCTGGTCGTGGAGCCTGTCGTGGCGGTCGACGCTGTTCGTCCATTATTGAGAACCACCAATGCGCCAACGCTGGCCGTCACGCGAATCTTCCACCAGCACACCGAGCGTGGCGAGCTCATCGCGCAGCCGATCCGATGCGGCAAAGTCGCGCGCTGCACGCGCCGCCACTCGCGCGGCGAGGAGCTCCTCAGCGCCAGCCGGAAGTGTGGTCGCGGCGGGGAGGATGCCAAGCGTCAGATCAAGGTCCTTAAGCGTCGCCTGGAGCGCCGCCGCTGTTGCGGCGCTGCAGTTCGCATCAAGGAGTCGATTCCCTTCGCGAACAAAATCAAAGAGTGCACCGAGTGCCTCAGAGACGGCGAGGTCATCATTCATCGCGAGCGCGAAGCGCTCGCGTGTGGTCGCCGCAAGTGCGCCGCCCTCCGCACTCACGCCGCCTGGTGCTTCGTCAGCGCGAGCCGTTCGTGCGGTAAGTGCGGCGTCGAATGCGTCGAGACGCTCAATCGCCGCGAGGGCGGCGGGGAGCGAGTCGGGGGTGTAGTTCAGCGACGTGCGGTAGTGCGCAGAGATGAGGGCGAGTCGCAGCGCACGCGGCTCCACCCCTTCGGCGAGCAGGTCACTGACGCGAGCAATATTGCCGAGCGACTTTGACATCTTGTCGCCACTCACATGCAGGTGTGCACAGTGCAGCCAGGTGCCAACGAAGCGCTTCCCTGTGGCCGCCTCGGACTGCGCGATCTCATCTTCGTGATGTGGGAAGACGAGATCAATGCCGCCAGTGTGCAGGTCGAAGCTCTCACCGAGATAGCGCATGCTCATCGCCGAGCACTCCAGGTGCCACCCCGGTCGTCCCGCACCAATTGAGGCCTCCCATGATGGTTCGCCAGGCTTCGCCGCCTTCCAGAGGACGAAGTCGCGCACGTCATCCTTGCTGTATTCGTCCGCCTCCACGCGCTCCCCCACGCGCATCGCCTCAGGATCGAGGCGCGCCAGGGTGCCGTAGTTCGGCCACGATGCGATGCGGAAGAAGATGGAGCCGTCCTCTGTCTTATAGGCGTGCCCCTTCTCAAGGAGTCGCTCCACGAGCGCGATCTGCTCTGGGATATGTTCCGTGGCACGAGGCATCACATCCGGCTGCGTCATGCGCAACGCCTCCATATCCGAACGGAAGACCGCCTCCCAGCGATCGGTAAGGGCGCGTATCTCCTCCCCCTCTTTTGCCGCGGCTCGAATGATCTTGTCGTCGATGTCGGTGAGGTTGACGACCCAACGCACGGCGTGGCCGCTCGCACGCAGCCAGCGCACGAGGAGGTCGGCGAAGAGGAAGCTGCGGAAGTTGCCGATATGCGCCGGACCATAAATGGTGGGGCCGCAGGAGTAGATCCCAATCTCTTTTGGGTTGAGCGGCGTAAAGGGTCGCGTCGTACCCGAGAGCGTGTCGCGCAGCTGGAGGCCGCTCACCGTGTCGTTCGTCACGTCAGCCCCCCTTCTGCTCGGCGAGGAGGAGCACGGTGCAGCGCATCGCACGTCCTGCTCCCTCATCGCCAACCAGATTACCTGTGGATGCCTTCACGCTCACCGCTGCGGCTGAGATGTTGAGCAGCGCGGCGATCGTGCTCGCCATCTCAGGGAGTCGATCGGCGAGGCGTGGACTCCGCGCCGTAATCGTGAGGTCGCCCCCGCGCGGCGTGCGGCCTGCGGCGCCAG
>CALMIH010000054.1 GCA_937864085.1 uncultured Chloroflexota bacterium | reverse complement strand
TTAGTTAGTCATGAGTAGTACTCAGATATATAAGCGACCGCTGCGATATCTCGTAGCGGCTATCTTCACCGCGCTGCTTAGCGGCCTCCTCAGTGCACGACTCATTGCAGTAGAGGTCGGTGGTGGTGGCGCATCCTCGCGTGACTTCAACACACTCGCCGACGGACACCGCGTTATTGAAGAGGTCATTGCACCACCACGCGGACTGATCCTTGATCGCACTGGACGCGTACTCGCAGAAAACATTGCAACGTACGCTGTGCAGATTCGTCCGGGTGATTTACCGCTCACGATTCGTCCACAGGTGGTGAAGACACTCGGTGAGATTTTGCAGATTGATCCGGTGAAGATCACGATGACACTCGATCGCGCAACTGGATCAATCTGGGAGCCGGTGCGAATCGCCAGCGTTGTTGATGAGGTCGTCACGCGATTTATTAAAGAGGAGAGTGCGGCGCTTCCTGGCGTTGAGGTGGTCTTTGAGCCGCGGCGGCAATATCCATATGGTGAACTCATCAGCAACGTAGTTGGTTACGTTGGGCGCATTGATGCGCTGGAGCTGAGTGCGCTGCAGAGCGCCGGGTACAATGAACTTGATTACATCGGTCGCGCTGGTGTTGAACAGAGTTACGAAGAGGCGCTGCGCGGCGAGCCTGGTGTTCGGCAGGTTGAGATTGATGTGCAGGGGCGCATCGTCCGAGAGCTCGGTGTGACGAAGACGCCGATCGCTGGGAAGAGTGTGGTGCTCACCATTGATGTTGATGCGCAGCAGCGCGCGTACGATGCGCTGGCGTGGGGGGTGAAGGCTGCGGGAAATAAAGAAGGCGTTGTGACGAGTGTCAACCCGCAGAACGGTGAGATCATTGCAATGGCCTCACTCCCAACATATGACAACAACCTCTTCGCATCTGGGATCACCACGGCGCAGTATCAGAAGTATCTGAACAATAAGAACGCGCCACTGCTCAACCATGCAGTCGGCTCACACTTTCCGCCAGGGAGCACCTACAAACTGGTGACCTACTCCTGTGCGCTGGAGAACCGTGTCATTGGTGTCGATGAGACACTCGCCACCCCCGCATACCTTGAGGTTGGCGGGCAGAAGTTTTACGAATGGAATCGTGCAGGCTTCGGGCGAAGACTCACGCCAGCGCAGGGCTTCTCATACAGCTCGGCGGTGGTGACATATCAACTCGCACAACGCCTCAAGATCGATCGTCTTGCGGCGTGTGGTCGAGCATGGGGATTCGGCGAGCCAACGGGGATTGACCTGCCGACCGAAATCGGTGGCGTGGTGCCGGATCAAGATTGGGCGCGAACGACGATCAGCCGCACCCTCTATGACGGCGAGGTGTTGCAATCCGCGCTCGGTCAGGGGTACGACCTAGCGACGCCGCTCCAGGTGATGAACGCATTCGCCGCACTCGCTAACGGCGGGACGCTCTGGCAGCCACATGTGGTGTTGGAGTTGCGCAACCCAGATGGCACGCTCGCTCAGACGATCCCGCCGGTAGAGAAGGGGAGCGTTGGGATGCGTGCCGCAACGCTAGCGGAGATGCGGCGCGCTGCGCGACTTGTGGTGGCGAACAGCTCCATGACGCGCAACCTTGGCCAGATTCCGCTTAACCTGACCGGTAAGACAGGAACCGCCGAGTACGGCGTGCGGGACAAGCAGGGGCGACTCCCGTACCACAACTGGATCTCCGGCTTCGTTGCACCAACAGACAATTGGAGTAAGACGGACGCCGATTTTGCCTACGTGGTGTTCATGCACGGCTCAAACACTGCAGCGAACGCGGCCATTGAGGTGTTGAAGCGCTACTTGCAACTGCAGTACGACCTAAAGCGTGACTATCGCATCCCTGGGTCGATGTCGATCGGAAACTACTATGGTGAATAACGTGGTGCAGAAGTGGCGTGCAGCCGAGCAGCCTCGCGCACAAGGGAGCGGCTGATGGGTCTCGGTTCACCGATTACGCGCGGACCTTTTGGTGCGGCGGGCTGGATTGGCAGCATTCTGCGCCGAATGGACTGGCTCTCCGTTGCCGCTATCGGGCTCCTGATGGTCTGCGGACTGGGCATGGCGTGGATCAACGCGCGAAGTTACGGGCAGGAGCTCCTTGATCCTTCATCAATCTTTTTACGCTCCATCATTTGGATCTCGCTCTCTGTCATCACGTTCACCGTCGTGACAGCAATCAACTGGCGCTGGATTCGCACGTTCGCTTGGCCGCTCTATGGCGCGAACCTTCTCCTTCTCATCGCAACGCTGATCTTCGGTCAAGACTCTGGCGGCAACTCGCGCGCAATCGCAGTGTTTGGCATCGCGATCCAGTCCAGCGAGATCGCGAAGATCCTGACGCTTGTCGCACTCGCCACCGTCTTAACGCGTGAGAGCGCAGAGGCCGACACGCTCTCCAACACGCTGCTCGGCGGCCTCGTTGTTGCGCCACCCTTCATCCTTGTGGCAATCCAGCCAGACGCCGGGACTGCGTTGATCATCGTCGCCGCACTCTTTGGCGGCCTGCTCCTCTCTGGCGCCGCAACACGTTGGATTGCCGGACTTGCAGCGTTCGGCGTCCTGGTCTTGCCGCTCGCCTGGACGTTCTTGATCGCGGATTACCAGAAGGAGCGACTGATCGCCTTCATTGATCCAAACGCCGATCCGGCCGGCCCGAAATATCAGTTGGAGCAGGCGCTCGTAGCGATTCGTAGCGGCGGCCTTTTCGGCATTGGGTTTGACGGGACCGGCGGAATCAACCCGCTACCGGTGCAAGAGAGCGACTTCGTCTTTGCGGCGCTCGTTCGTAGCTTCGGGCTAGTTGGCGGCCTTCTGGTGATCGGCCTCATTGGTCTGCTCGTTGCACGACTGATCTGGCACGCCTGGGAGTCGCCGGATAGCTTCGGCACGGTGCTCGGCGGTGGGCTCGCGGCAATCATCCTCTTCCAGGGCGGGGTCAACATCGCGATGAACCTTGGGATCGCCCCCATTACTGGGATCCCGCTCCCATTCGTCAGCTATGGCGGGGCCTCCGCCATCTCCCTCGCCTTCGGCCTTGGCCTGGTGCAGAGCCATCGGGTTCACCAAGGGGGCGGCGCCTAGCCTCCCCCGCGGCGGCGTTGCCCGCACGCCTGAGCACGGCTGCGGTTGACGCGGGTGCGAGGGTGCGCCTAGACTCTCCCTCCCGCGCCTGACCTCTCCGTCAGTCTGCGGACCGCGGCGAAGCCGCTCGGAAACACAGGGCAATAGAAGGGTGAACTAAGCATGTACGCAGTCATCGAAACAGGTGGGAAGCAGTATCGCGTGGAGCTCGGCAGCGAGCTGCATGTTGAGTTGCTTGACGCTACCCCAGGTAGCGAGGTCACCTTCGATCGCGTCCTTCTTGTGCGCACCGCAACCGCTACTGAGGTTGGCACGCCCGTTGTGAGCGGCGCAAAGGTCACCGCACTTGTGGTTGGCCAGGAGCGCGGCGTCAAGACGATCAGCTTTAAGTATCGACCGAAGGCGCGCAGCCGCGTCACCAAGGGTCATCGCCAGGAGCTTCACCTTATTAAGGTCACCGAAGTTGCAGTGAACGGCACCAGCGCTAAGGCGATCTGGGAGGCTGGATCCGAAGACAA
>CALMIH010000053.1 GCA_937864085.1 uncultured Chloroflexota bacterium | reverse complement strand
CTCTTCTTCGCTACACCCGCTGCAGCGCTGATCGCGCGCGAGGCGGGGAACGATCTTGTAATGATCGCTGGCCTTCAGCGTACCTACGGGCTTCAGCTTGCAGCACCGCCGAACGGTGCAACTTCGCTTCAGGACCTTGCTGGAGGCTCTCTGCTTATGCAGGGGCGTCCAGGTGATGAGGCGCCACTCCTAGCAGCGTTGACCGCCGCAGGTGTTGAACCTTCAGGGGTGAGTGTCACCTTCCCCGAAGATCCATCGCTACCCTTTGATCTAACAGGCCTCTTTGATGGCACCTTTGGGGCGACTGCAGTCACCAGTTACGACGGTGCGGCCCGTCTTCAGGAGTTCTATGACCTTGAGAGTGGGATCCCGCTCGGCCCTGATGGCTCGGTCGCGCTCGAAGATGAGAGCGGCGTAATCGCTGCAGCACCAGGGATGGGGATTTGGGTGATGCGCAGTACGTTGGAGAACGAAGATCATCGCATCGCCCTCGCCCTCACACTCATTGCCATTGCGGACGGACTCGCGTCGTGTCGGGACGAGGCTGTTGAGTGCGGAGTGGTTCTAGGGGACTCAGGCATTGCTGATCGGTATGGCGACGGGCTGGTCTGGTCGGTGAACGCCTTTAACGCAACGCTATGGCCAGCACCAGATGGTGCGTTCGCCATTGATGAACAGGCGTTAACCGACGCAGTTGCGCAGGCGGTCGCAGTTGGTCTCGCTGCAAGTGCGCCGAGCGCGGATGATCTGATTGATCGACGCGTGCTCGACCTGGCCCTTGCAAATCTTCCAGCGAACGTTGATCTAGTAGGGGCATCCTGGGCGCCGCTCGAGGTGCAGCTCCCCCTCGAATAGTGGCTAGATCAACCCTCGCGCTCGGAGTTCGCTCAGCTCACCGCTAACCCCCAGAAAGAGTCGCGCTGGGCGCGGCCGACCGTTGTACGGGCTCCACATTGCATCCGCATAAGCGCCAGCCCCCGTGATTGCGAGCAGGTCTCCACGTACGATCCCTTTTGGTAGCTGGTGTGCGCCGAGCGCATCCGTGGACTCACAGATTGGACCGTGCACGGCGCTCAGTCGTGTGGATCCATCACGCGATGAGATCGGCAGCACCGGGTGCCGTGCGCCGTAGAGAGCCGGACGAATCAGCTCACCCATTCCAGCATCCAGGATGACTTGTCGCTCGCAGTTGCTTACCGACGCACCAGGAAGTGCGAGCGGACCACTAACAACTTCCGCGCGCTCGCGAATATGGAGCACGCGGGCGACGAGGTACGTCCCAGTCGCAACGAGTGCTCGGCCTGGTTCGATTGCGCGCACCGGTGGAACGGGGCCGGCAGCGCCGCTCCAGGCGGCATCTGCCGCTGCGCAGAATGCGCGTGCTTGCGCTGCAGGATCGTCACTACCGTCTAGTGCCACAGGCTCGCCACCACCTACGCAGAGCGTGCCGTGCTTTTGGTGCGTTGCCTTAGTGATTAGCCCCTCGCTGACGAGCCCAGCGTAGGCGGCGAGTGAGCGCTCAACGGCGGTCTCCCACTCCTTTAGATCTCGCAGTTGCGACCCAGCGTGCAGGTGAATACCGATCAACTCGATACCTGCACCATCCGCCGCGATCAGACGCGCTGCCGCTGTGATCTCTGCGAGATCCGATCCAAACTTTGAGCTGCCACGTCCAACGGCGAGGCCTGCATGTGTCCCCGGTTCAATCGATGGGTTCAAGCGGAGCAGCACACGAAGCGGTGTGGAGAGCGGAGTCAGGTATTTCTGCACTGCGGCAGCGAGCGCACGCGCCTCATCAAGGGACTCAATGGCAACCCAACGGAATGGCGCTCCAGCGGCGGCGGCGGCAATTGCCGCATCAAACTCTTCAGGACCCTTACCGATCCCCTCAAGGGTGATCTGCGAGTTTGGAACGCCAGCGCTCCGTGCTGCGTTGATTTCGCCGAGTGAGACGCAGTTGGCACCCCAGCCACGCTCTTTAAGCAGGCTAACGATCGCTGGAAGCGGATCTGCCTTTAGCGAATATGAGCGAACCCATGGATCTGGGAAGGCTTCCTCAAGGTGTGCCGCCGCCGCTGCGATCTCCGTCTCACTCGTCAGATAGAAGGGTGTTGGCGTAGAGCGTGCGGCTCGCTCTGCCGCAGCTGCAACTCGTGGGTCGAGTGCGCCCGAGGTGGGCACGGCGCTACGGGAGGACGACGTGGCAGGCGCGACAGCGCGCCTCATATGTGTCATCGCCAC
>CALMIH010000052.1 GCA_937864085.1 uncultured Chloroflexota bacterium | reverse complement strand
GCATGCATGACATTGGAAAGAGCGGCTGGTGGCTACTCATTGGGATCATTCCGATCATCGGATGGATCGTGCTGATCGTCTGGCTCGCCACTAAGAGCGACGCCGGATCAAACCAGTGGGGCGTAACCGAGCGCGCCTAGCGCGTTAGCTCTTCTTCGGCTCGCGGGGGCAGGTGCAGCGATCTGATGTTGGGACGTCTTTGAGGGCGTCCTCAATGTGTTCGCCGCAGCCCTCCCAGGTTGGCTTCTTGCAGATATCGCAGGTGATCTTCTTGCACATGGGGAGATCTTAGCGGGAGGCGGCGCGGGTGTCGCTCGCTACCGCGGCGGCAATGGTGCGGTGCTTCCAGATACGGGCACCGCCGAACATGATGAGCGGCACGAGCGTCTGCATGATCGCGCCAATCAAGAGCGCAATCGGCCGATTCGTGGCGTTCGCAATCACCCCGCCAATCGCAAAGCCGAACGTGGCCCCAATACCCCAGGTCACCACGCGATTCACTCCCATCACACGACCAAGGAGTCGATCTGGAATCACAAGCTGACGGAAGGTGGTGACTGGGACGATGTAGGTCAAGAGGAAGAAGCCGCCAAGGAAGAAGTTTGTCGCTACAAGCGGGATGCGAAGCTCCACCGGCGCAATGGCGGCGAGTGGCTGCAGGAACTCAATAAAGCCAAAGATGATCGTGGTGCCAAAGATTAAACGGCCGAATCCAACGCGCTTCAGTGCCGCTGGCGCAACTGCACTACCGAGCAGTCCGCCTAGGAATCCGGCGGAGGCGGTAGCGCCAATGAGTGCGGGACTGAAGCCAAGGTCGAGTCGCTGAAAGATGATTGACTGACCCAGCATGATGCTGAAGGCAACATTCCCGTTGACCGCCTCTAACGTAATCAAGCGCAACAGTGGACGAGCCCAGAGCGCGCGGACCCCTTCGCGCAAATCCTTCGCCACACTGTGCGAACTCTTCTTAGGTGCTGCTGGCTCTTTTGTTTTGATTGCAGCAATGCTGAGCGCACTTAAGGCAAAGCTCAGCGCATCAGCAACGAGCGCAACGGGGGCAGAGAAGAGGGTGATCAATCCGCCCGCAAGTCCTGGTCCAACGAAGCCCGCACCTTCGCCAAGCACCACAATGCGCGAGTTGATCTTCAGGAGCTGCTCGCCGCTCGCGAGTCTCGGGAGATACGCGGGCATTGCGATCTGAAAGAAGGCGGTTGCGGCGCCAATGCCAACCTGCATTGCAATGAGGAGTGGCAGCGTGAGCACGCCGAGCACATAGAGGATCGGTATCGCCAGCAGCAGCACCACACGTGCAACGTCCGCCGCAATCAAGAACTGCCGGCGTGACGCGCGATCAATCCAGACGCCCGCCTGTAGTCCGAGCGCCAAGTACGCCACCGTGCTCGCCGCACCAAGGAGCCCCGTGTCGAGCGAATTCGCGTTCAGCAGGTCCACCGCAACGATCGGCAGCGCCAGCGCTGTGATCGCATCTCCAACCAGCGAGATCCCTTGCCCCGCCATGACCAGTCGCAAGTCGCGCGGGTCGTTCTTCTTGATCTGGGTCGCTGATTTGGTGAGGCGCATTTGGGGATTCTATGCGCTGCGTCGTCTCTAGGCACTCGCTACTATTCTGCAGATGAGACTCGTGCTTTCCCTTCTCACAGCAGGACTGCTCGCTGGCGCGTGCGCTGGCACACCTGCACCCTCATCTGAGATTGCATTCTCTACGCGAAGCTGGCCAGAGGCTAGCGTCGGCGAATGTGCTGTGAGTGAGAGTGGCGCCGCGCGTCTTGGGATTGCACAGATTGAGGCAGTAGACGAACTGACTGTGCGCTTCACCCTCTGCGCACCCGATCCCGCCTTCACGCAGAAGCTTGCGGTCACGAATTTTGCCGTTAACGACTCGGGTTGGCTCGCCGCTGCTATTGCGGACGGCTCGCTTGCCACCACGATGAACGGCACAGGGCCACTTACGCTCTCTGCATGGGAGCAGGGAGTGCAGATCGTGTTGACGCGCAACGGTGCGTATTGGTGTGATCGCGCCGCTAGCGAGCGCGTAGTGATCCAGTGGGAGCCAGAGTCTGCGGCACGACTACTGCAGCTCCGCGCGGGGACAGTTGACGCGGCGGATAATCTTGCGCCAACAGATGAGGCGGCAATCGCCGCTGACTCTTCACTTGCGCTCATTACGCGTCCGGGATTCAACACCTTCTACCTGAACTTCAACAATCGCTATGCGCCAGTGAGTGACGTGCGCGTGCGCCAAGCGATCGGAATCGCACTCGATCGTCAGCGGATCGTTGATCTCTTCTACCCATCTGGTTCCACGCTTGCAACGCACGTGCCTCCGTGCGTCATTGACGGCGCCTGCGAAGGTGATGCGTGGTACGCACAGGATCTCATCGCGGCACGCGCGCTACTTGCAGAGGCCGGCTATCCAAACGGCATTGACTTGACACTCTCACTTCGTGAGACGCCACGTGCATATCTCCCTGATCCTGTTGCGGTGGCAACAGATATCCAGGCGCAGCTCGCCGCAGTTGGGATTCGCGTCACGCTGGATGTGCAGGAGGCGGGTGGCTACATTGGGAAGCTCCTCTCTGGCGAACAGCGCGGCGCCTCCTTCTCCGCCGCACTCCCTGATTACCCAGAGGCGTGGAATTCACTCGGCATTGACTTCGGTTCAACCTCTGGTCCAGCGCACGGTGATCAGTATCCGCGGCTGGTTGCGCTTTTGGATGAGGCGCAGCGTGAGTTGGACCCTGCTGCTCGTGCAGCGCTCTTCACGCAAATCAACAACGAGATTCGTTCGCAGGTTCCTGTGGTGCCGATTGCGAACGGTGCATCACTAATTGCAGCGCGTGCAGCGGTCCGCGGCTTGGTTGCTTCACCGGTTGCAATGGAGCGGCTCGCCTCCGTGCGCGTTGAGGGGAGCGACACGTTCACCTGGCTGCAGGGCGGCGAGCCGGCCGGCCTCTACTGCATGGATGAAGAGGATCGTGAAGCGGTGCGCATCTGCGCGCAAGTGATGGAAGGACTTTACGGATATACGGAGGGCGGTACCGCCGCCGAACCGCGACTTGCCACTGGCTGTGTTGCGTCTGCAGACGGACTCGTGGTGGAGTGTGCGCTGCGAAGTGACGTGCGCTTCCATAACGGTGCACGGTTGGATGCAGGCGATGTGCTGGATAGCTTCGCCGCCGCCTGGGACTGCGCGCACCCGCTCCACGTTGGGCGCACTGGAGACTTCCGTGGCTGGAGTTGGATTATGGGGACGCTGAACGCCGACGCCTGCGGCGAGTAAACGGTTGCTTCTTGAGTTAGGCGGCTATTCGCCGATGGTGGCCCAGATGAAGCCCATCATGACGAAGAAGCCGGAGAACATGGCAACAAGGCCGACCGAGCCGTAGGCGGAGGCGGCGGTCTTGTCAGTGAAGGTGCCGAGGATCAGGCCGAAGACAACAGCCCACACGATCCATGCGGCGCCCCAGATCACCTTGGAGTTTGGTCCAGTGATGAAGCGCTTCACCCATGCGGTTTCGCGCTGCTCCTGGCTCATGGCGGACTTCTGGAAGATGTAGACGAACCCCCCGCCAATGGCGAGTGAGATGAAGAACTCGATCGGATTCGTGAACGGGAGCGTAAAGAGTGTCATGGCCAGATCATAGCGAACCGCTCGCTCGGGGGCGATCTCTGGCACGCTATAGGCATGCTCGCATGGCTTGATCAGATCCTGATCCCGTTGATCACCTCCCTCTATGAGGCGGTCGGCTATCTCGGCCTTGCTGTGGCGATGGCGGTGGACGCCTCCAGCTTCCCTGTCCCTTCTGAGTTCATCCTCCCGTTCGCCGGATTCCTGGTGGCCGATCCCACGGCGATCGAGCCGCTCACGGGCGGCCGCTGGGAGCTGGTCCCTGCGATCTTCTTTGCCACGCTCGGCTCCATGGTTGGTACCTGGGGCGCGTATGCGATTGGCGCGTACGGCGGACGGCGGCTGCTGGAGCGCTACGGCGGGTTCGTGCGCATCTCAACCGAAGACCTTGACCGCGCCGATCGCTTCTTTGCGAAGCATGGTGGGAAGGTTGTCTTCTGGAGCCGCTTCGTGCCGCTCCTCCGCACGGCGATCTCCTTCCCAGCCGGGATTGCGCGCATGCCGCTGCTCCCCTTCTTGACCTATAGCGCAGTTGGCGCGCTTGCCTGGAACACCGCACTTATCTGGGGCGGCGCGGCGCTCGGTGAGCGCTGGGAGGAGGTGCAGGGCTACCTCGCACCACTCGACACACTTCTTCTGGTGGTCGGGCTGCCAGCACTCTTGCTGCTCGGCGCATGGCGCCTTGGCCTCTTGAAGCGCCTGCGCGCACGAGGGTAGGAGGTTTATGAACGTTGTCATTCTCTCTGACGTGCATGCAAACCTCCCTGCGCTGCAGGCGGTCCTTGAAGACGTGGCGCGCACAGCACCGGGTGCGCCGATCTGGCACTGCGGTGACGTGGTGGGATACGGCGCATCACCGAATGAAGTAGTCACGGAGTTGCAGCGCGTTGGCGCAACTGGTGTGATGGGGAACCACGATCTTGCAGCACTCGGCGACGACGTGATTGAGACCTTCAACGAAGGGGCGCACGCCGCGGCGCTCTGGACGCGTGATGTCCTTACGGCAGAGAGTCGCAGCTGGTTGCGTGCACTCCCGAGAGTGGTGGAGATGGGTGCGGCAACCATCGTGCACGCGTCGCTACGCGATCCGATCATGGAGTACGTCGTGCAACGGGAGATCGCTGAAGAGAACCTTCGCGTACTTGCAACGCCACTCCTCTTTCATGGCCACACGCACGTCCCAGCAATCTGGAGTCTGCAGGACGGCATTGCGCAGAGAACGCACGTTGGTGCGGAGGCGATTCCACTGAAGACTGCCTCGCTGGTCAACGCCGGCTCCGTCGGCCAGCCACGCGATCGCGATCCGCGCGCGGCGTGGCTGCTCTGGGAGCGCGACGAACTTGGCGCAGGACTGGGAACTGTGACGTGGCGGCGTGTGGAGTACAACATCCCCGCCGCGCAAGAGGCGATTGATGCCGCAGGGCTTCCGGACTGGCTCGCCACTCGCCTCGCTCTAGGTCACTAGCGTGGCGCGACGAGTGCGAGCTGTGCGCAGCTTGCCACCGTTTGAACGACTCGGCGCATTCGTGCACGCACATGCACGACTGGTGATTGGCGCATGGGTTTTTATTGTTCTCTGCGCACTTCCGTTTGCACCACAGGCGCCAGGCGCACTGCAGGCGGGTGGCTTTGATCTTCCAACGCTGGAGAGTGCGCGGTCGCGCGCAGCGCTAGAGAGTGAGCTCGGCGCGCCACCCTCTGCACTCGTTCTTGCGATCAGCTCATCAACGCTGACACCAGGAACGCCGCAATTTGAGGCGGCGGCGCAACGAGCCGTTGCTGGCGTGGCGAACGCGCCACACGTGGTGGGCTCGCGTTCACACTTGATCGCGCCAACACAGGTCAACGTGGAGAAGAAGATTGTCTATGACGTGATCTTGCTTGATCTCAAGCCAGACGATTCACCAGCGGCACTTGAGGGGATCCAAGCGGCGCTCGTTGAGGTTGATGGGATTAAGGTTGCGCTCGCTGGCGGGCCATCATTCTATGCAGACATCCAGATCGTTTCTGAAACCGATCTGCAGCGCAGTGAGTTGATCAGCCTTCCGCTTGCGGCGATTGTCTTGCTGCTCGTCTTTGGATCTGCCGTTGCGGCGGGGCTGCCACTCGCGGTTGGTGGCGCAACGGTGCTCGTTGCGCTTGCGGCGATCTTTGGTATTGCGCAGGCAACGCGCATGAGCATCTTCGTCTTGAATCTCACCACGCTGCTCGGCCTTGGGCTTGGCGTGGACTACTCGCTCCTTCTCGTCTCGCGATTCCGCGAAGAGCTCGGTCGCGGTGCGAAACTCGGTGATGCGGTGCAGCGCACCGTTGCCACGGCGGGGCGCGCCGTCTTCTTCTCTGGCGTCACGGTGATGCTCGGCTTGGCCGGCCTCGCCCTCTTTGACTTCGCCATCCTGCGCAGCATCGGCATTGCTGGTGCGATCACTGTGGCGATCGCCGTAGCCTCCAGCGTCACGCTGATGCCAGCGATCTTGAGCCTGCTTGGGCCGCGCGTGAATCGGCTCGCGATCCGCCGCCTAGGGAGCGGCAAGGTCAACGAGCGTGGACCGTGGGCACGCCTCGCACGCGCCGTGATGCGCCGACCGATTGCCGTGGCCCTGCCAACGCTCGCCCTCTTGATCGCCCTCGGCACGCCGTGGCTTGGGGTGCGCTTCAACGCACCAGACGGCAGCATCCTCCCCGAGCGCGTCCCGAGTCGCCAGGCGCTCGACGCGCTCACCGACGCATTCGGCGAAGGCTCGTTTAGCCCCATGACCGCCGCCGTGCGCACGGATGGCCCAGTCACGAGCGCTGCGAACATCAAGCTCCTCTATGACTGGGTGCAGGCGCTGCAGGCAGATCCGCGTGTGGCGCGCGTAGATTCCATTGTCTCGATTGATCCGCGACTGACGCTCACGCAGTACCAGCTGCTCTACTCATCCTCTTCAACTGACGGCGCGACGCCGCCAGATCGTTATGCGGCGCAGATCCTGAGCTTCACCACCGCTGGTGATCTCACCACCGTCTCCATCACACCAACAAATGGACCGAATCGTCCAGAGTCACGCGCGCTCGTTGGTGAACTTCGCGCGGCACATCCGGGCAGTATTGCCGCGGGCACGCCGTCTGCTATCACGCCGCCTGCAGGACTCAACGCACTCATTGGTGGCGGTGCGGCGGAGATTGTTGACGTGGTAGACACCATCTCCGGCGAATTCCCGCGCACCGCTGCGGTGGTGATCCTCGCCACGCTGCTCATCCTTGCGGTGCTGCTGCGATCAATTGTCTTGCCGATTAAAGCGGTCGTCATGAATACCCTCTCAATCCTTGCGAGCTTCGGCGCACTCGTCTGGATCTTCCAGGAGGGGAATCTCTCCGCGATTCTCGGCTTTGCACCACTCGGATTTGTGGAGACCACGATCCCCGTGATCTTGTTCTGCGTCTTGTTTGGCCTCTCGATGGATTACGAAGTTTTCCTGCTGACGCGCATGCGCGAAATCTACGATCGCACGGGCGATAACGCCGCCGCCGTTGCTGGCGGCCTTGAGCGCAGCGGCCGTATCATTACATCAGCCGCGTTGATTGTTGTGGTGGTCGCTGGGTCGTTTGTCTTTGCCGAGATCGTGTTGATCAAGGCGCTCGGCGTTGGCGTTGCGATTGCCGTTGCGCTCGATGCCACCATTGTTCGCGCGCTGCTGGTTCCTGCAACGATGCGACTCTTCGGCAAGTGGAACTGGTGGGCACCGCGCTGGATGGAGCGACTCCTCTCCGGACGCATTGCAACGGAAGCGGAGACGGAGGCGCGAGCACGATGAGACGCGCGCTAGTGCTCGTTCTATTCGCGGCGCTTGCCGTTAGCGCGTGCAACGGACCGATCCTCTCCAACAGTGCCGCGCCTACTGGCGCGCCGAGCGTTAAGGCGACGCCGCTTGCGCCACGCAACGATCCGCAGCCGGTCAGCTTCCCGCGCGACGATGCGGCGCATGATCGACTCACTGAGTGGTGGTACGTCACCGGCCACCTTGCAACGCTGGATGGTTCTCGCGAGTTTGGTTATGAAGCGGTGATCTTCCGCGCTGAGCGCGGTGCATTTCCTGTGACGTGGGCTTCTCATGTTGCGTTGACAGAGAAGCCGCGAGGCGATCGTGCCGGATCATTCCAGTATGTGCAGCGTTCCGAGATTGGTCCGCAAGTTGATATCGGTGCGCAGTTCTTTGTGCCACCAGCCGCCGCGTTCGCGATTACTGGTGCGGATCCGCTCAATCCTGCAACGCTGGGAAACGAACCGTGGGTGATGAACCTTGGCCTTGATGGCGGGATGCAGATCAGCGCCGAATGGTTGGCGTTGCAGCTCGCCGCACCCGCTGCGCCAGTACTGCATGACGACGATGGTTGGGTTGATTTTGCCGACGCTGGTGGTTCGTACTACTACTCGCGCACGCGCATGCCAACGCAAGGAGAGATCACGATTGATGGTGTGGTGCTGTCAGTTGTTGGGAGTTCATGGTTTGATCATCAGTGGGGCGACTTCATTGCCATTGGTGGCGGTGGTTGGGACTGGTTCGCGTTGAACATGACGGATAGCGCGGGGCGACCAATCGATCTGATGCTCTCGTTCGTACGCGACGCAGATGGCAACTACCCGCTGATCTACGGCACCTGGGTGGCGGCGAACGGCAGCGTTGAGCGCATTACCGCCAGCGATATTCAGCTCACGGCGACGGGGAGCTGGCTCAGCCCAGCGACGGGGGCGAACTGGCCCTCGGGCTGGAGGCTGGAGATCCCGTCAAAGGGGCTGAGTGTGGCGATCAGCCCCGAGGTGCTTGACCAGGAGCTGGACACGCGGGCCACCACGGGGGTGATCTATTGGGAGGGGGCGAATCGGGTCAGCGGCACGCTCAACGGCCGACCAGTGAGCGGCGCCGCCTACGTGGAGCTCACCGGATACGCCTCACTCCGTTGACCCCGCTAGAATCAGCCGCATGAGCACAGAGCAGCAAGAGTTCACACCGAAACGAGCCGTCGCGAAGGATCGCGGGCCACGCCTCTTCGTGCTTGTTGCAACGATCGCGATGGCGGCGGTGATCGCCTATCCGCTTCTGATGGGGCGTGACGGCTTGATCAAAACGCTCCCAAAGGCGCTCTCTGCAACACCTGCGCCAAGCGCCTCGGAGTCGCCGAGCGCGTCCCCAAGCCCGTAGCGCGAGCGGCGCGCACGGCACGCTGGTTATTGCAGCGCCATGAGCCACATCTTCATCTCACCGCATCCGGATGATGCCGCACTCTCCTGTGGTGGCTTGATCGCGCACCTTCGCGAACTCGGCCAGAACGTGATCATCATTAGCGTCTTCTCCGGCCACGGCGATCTGAACCGCATGTCGCCGTACCAGCGCCAAGCGCTCGGCTTCGGCGGGAAGGCGATCTGGCCATCCACGCAAGCATTTGATAGCGGTTCAGTTGCCACCGATGTTGCAGTTCCCGGTGAAACAGCAAGCGAGCTCGCACCGTGGCAAGCGGAGCCGGCGCGACTCGGTGCAACGCAGCAGGAGGCAGATGCGAGCGCGAAAGAGTTCTGGCAGCGCGCATCCTGGTACCGCAAGGCGGACATCAGTGGTGGTGGTGGACTTCCTCATGCAAAAGACGTTGATACCGTTGGCGGCCAAGGAACGCACACGCCGGGCAACACGGCGGTTGCGGCGGCGGCTGGCGAAGCGATGGCGCAACGGAAAGTTGAAGATGAGTACTACGCGCTCTTTAGTGAAGCGGCGGTTGTCTTCCTTGATCTTCCAGATGCTGTCTTCCGCGGATATGAGGGTGACGAACAACTCCTCGGCAGCGTGCGTCCAGGTGACGCTGCGCCGATCACACTCCTTGCGCAAGAGATCACGCGACTTGAACCGCAGCACGTCTACTTCCCACTCGGCATCGGTTCGCATGTTGATCACCAGTTGGCGCGCAAGGTTGGCGCAGCCCTTCTTGCTGAGCCACGCAAGTGGGAGATGCCCGGTCCAGATTGGGCGAGCAAGATCTCCTTCTACGAAGATTTCCCGTACGCCTGGTGGAACGAGTTCAATCCGTCAGCCGGACTTCCCGCCGAATATCGCGCAGAACTTCCCGCCGATATCTCTCTAACGCCAGAGATCGCAGATATCAGCAACGTCATTGAGACGAAGATTCAGGGGATCAAGCTCTACGCGTCGCAGGTGCCACACCTCTTCGGCTCCGACCAGAAGATGGCCGATGCGGTGCGTGGTCATGGCGCGCGCGTTGCACTCGCCGCGGGGAAGAGCGGTTCCGCTGAGCGCTACTGGAGCGCCGTCCGCCGCGGTTAGTTCGCGAAGCGAACGCTTCGCTCGCTAGTTCGTAGCGTCGATTGCGCGAACGCCGTTTCGATCCGGAACAAGCGCCATGCTGCCGCCAACCGCGAGCGCGTAGATCGACTCGATATCTCGGAGCATGTAATCAATGCAGAGTTCAGCGTGGACAAGCGCATGTCCTTTAGCGGCAAGTTGTGCGCCAATCTCTGGCTTCTTAAAGATGAGGTCAATCGCCGACGCGAGTGCGGCCGGATCGTGGGATGGGACAAGAATGCCATTCTCGCCATCGGTGATCATCTCTGGAATTCCACCCACGTTGCTCGCAACCACTGGGCGCTCGGCTGCAAGCGCTTCAATGATGGCGATCCCCTGCGCCTCGCGATAGCTCGGCATCACCACCACATCCGCCGCGGCGAGGATGGTGGGGATATCGTCACGCCGGCCGAGGAAGGCGACGCTCTCACAGCAGATCTCGCTGCGAAGGTGTGCGGCGGCGAGCCCCTCTAGGCGATCGCGCTCGGAGCCCTCTCCAACGATCAGGAGCTGGGCCTCTGGGAAGTTGTGATGCACCAGCGGCCACGCCTCAATGAGCGTGGGGTGGCCCTTCTCTGGCTCTAGGCGGCCGACCGAGACAGCAAGAAGTGCTGTGTCTGGAACACCGATCTCCTTGCGCGCCGCCTCGCGGCTGATCACCTTGTCGAATCGCTCGAGGTCCACGCCGTTATAGATGCGACTGATGCTGGTGCTGTCGCGGCTTTCGGCCACGATCTTTCGCACGATCGCGTCGCTCACGGCGATCAGGTGATCAATGCGCGGCGTGATCTTCTCAAGGAGTTCCCGATCCTCAGCCGAGCGGAAGCGGCTTGAGTGCACCGTTGAGATAAGAAGCGGCCGCTTCCCAGTGCGTGCCTCCACGAGATCGGCGGCGAGCACCGCCACCACCTCAGCGCGGAACATGTGCGCATGTACCACCTGCGTCTTGAGTGCAATCAGACGATCGGCAAGCACCGCTGCGGCGCGGCTGTCCTCTTCGTCTTCAATCACCTCCGTGGTAACACCGAGTCGTTCGAGTCGCTTGATCGTGCTGCCATGTGAAAGCGAGATGACACGAACATCGTGACGGCTGAGATCCATGCGCAACACCGTGTTCACCACGCTCTCCTGCGCACCACCGTTCGTCCCGGTCGCTAAGAGCTGCACCACGTGAATGCGGCTCCCGTCAGGGAGCGGACCGATCGGCTTACGTGCGGTGCACGGTTCGCTATGACTGTTATGAATCATGCTGGCACCTGGAGCTGCATCACCTGCGCATCGACCGCGCCGCACTCGTACTTATACGCTTCGTTGCCGCGCAAGAAGTCAAGGCGCGGCAGCTTCTCACTAATCGCCATTGTCAATCCGTGCGCAAAGAGCAAGACACCCGGTGAGAGTGCGCGCGCCGCTATGTCACCACCAGCATTCCAGTAGCGCAGCGCGTTCGCGTCTCGCAAGAAGAGTCCCGCCGCAAAAGTCCCGAACTCTTCGTTGCGCGCCAGCAGTAGCGTGATCATCCCTGCTGGTGCGGTGCTGAACATCTCGCGCATGAAGCGCTCCTCTGACGCTCCCTTATCTGTTGCGGTAAAGAGTCCGTTCTCGCCCCAACGCGCGCGGTGCAGCCGAATGAACTCTGGGAGATCGGTGCTCAGATCTTTGCTCGCGCTGATCTGCACCCCCGCCGCCTCCGCGCGGCGAAGCTTGCGCCGAGTCTCGTGACGCTCCTTCTTGTCAAGGCGTTCTAGATGTTCATCAAACGTAGTGATCCCAAGGAGATCAATGAATGGCGCAGGCTCTTCAATACCGAACGTTGCGGTTCGCTTGTTCGCTTCGGCGGCGTGTGTGATAGCGCTGATCATGCGTGCGTGCGCGGCGTCTTCGGTGCGGAGGCGCAACAGGTTAAGCGGTGCGTTGGTGTTGATGAGCGCCCTCGCAAGTGAGGCTGCAACGTCATCTATTCCACCTGTTTCGCCGGAGGGGAGTGGCGCAAGGAGCACCGTGGCGTAATCAATGTGAAACGTTGCACCTGAGTAGATGACGCCGTCTGGTCGCTTCATCAGTGGAAGGTAGCCGAGCAGTTCGTTACTCACCGCGTCTCGCGCTGCAAGGCTGACATCTTGC
>CALMIH010000051.1 GCA_937864085.1 uncultured Chloroflexota bacterium | reverse complement strand
TCGTTGTGGAGCATGACGAAGAGACGATTCGTACCGCTGACTGGGTCGTTGACATTGGACCCGGTGCAGGAGAGATGGGCGGCCGCCTGATCTCGAACGGCACGTTCAAGGATCTCCTCGCGGCGAAAGACTCCATTACCGGCGCCTACCTTCGTGGTGACCGCGCAGTAGCGGTGCCGAAGACGCGCCGTAAGGGGAGCGGTAAAGCGATCACGGTTAAAGGGGCGCGCGAGCACAACCTGAAGGGGCTCGATGTGGAGTTCCCGCTCGGTCGCTTCATTGCCGTCACTGGGGTCTCTGGGAGCGGAAAGAGCACGCTCGTAACCGACATCTTGCAGAAGGCGATCGCCCGCAAGTTGCACGGAACCAAAGAGCGACCAGGCGCACATGATCGTGTCACTGGGCTTGACCAGATTGATAAGGCGATCGAGATTGACCAGAGTCCAATTGGTCGCACGCCGCGGTCCAATCCTGCGACGTATGTGGGGCTCTTCACGCCGATTCGCGAACTCTTCGCTGCGACGCAGGAGGCGCGACTTCGTGGTTACTCTGCTGGTCGCTTCTCCTTCAACGTGAAGGGTGGACGCTGCGAGACCTGTTCTGGCGATGGCATCCTGCAGATTGAGATGCAGTTTCTCCCGGACGTCTATGTCCCCTGTGAAACCTGCCGTGGCAAGCGCTACAACCGCGAAGCGCTCGATGTCACCTGGAAGGGGATGACGATCGCCGACGTGCTTGAGTTGCAGGTTGAAGACGCACTGGAGCGTTTCAATGCGATCCCTGCCATCCGTAATCGCCTCAAGACGCTGTGCGAGGTGGGCCTCGGCTATCTGCGGCTCGGTCAGCCCGCAACGACGCTCTCTGGTGGCGAGGCGCAGCGCATCAAGCTCGCGACCGAGCTTGCGCGTCGCTCAACGGGTCGCACGGCGTACATCCTTGACGAGCCGACCACCGGCCTGCACTTCGCCGATGTGGAGCGCCTCCTCGAGGTGCTGCACCGACTCGTTGATGGCGGGAACAGCGTCATCGTGATCGAGCACAACCTTGACGTGATCAAGACCGCCGACTGGGTGATCGATCTTGGGCCAGATGGTGGTGATCGTGGTGGCGAGTTGATCGCCGAGGGGACGCCCGAGCAGGTGGCGAAGGTGAAGGCGAGCCACACAGGACGCTACCTTGCGCTTGCACTGCGCGGTGAGCCGATCCGGTCACTGGAGTAAGCATGGCGGAGGCTGAGCTCCCACGACACGCTGATGAGCAACTTGATCAGGCGGGACTTCACGCAGCACTCCTTGTTGAAGAGGCGGTGAGCGCGCTCCCAACCGAGCCGCTCCGTATCCGGTTCGCTCCGCTGGTGCGTCATGCGGCCGAACTGCGCGATGCGAGCGGCGAGGCGCTCCGCAAGAGCGCCGTTGCCACGCGTGCCGCACTCGGCCCTGGTGATGGGCTCGCCGACTACGTAGAGTCACACCTCGCCGTTGCACTTCGCGAGGCACTCGATGAAGTGCTGCGCATCCTGAACCGACGCGCCGCCAATCGGGCACGACCTGTGCGTCGTGCGGATGCCTAAGCCAAGATGATCCCCGAGGCAGTCTCCGCCGCGCTGCAGGTGCTGCCTGACGCCCCCGGCGTCTACCTCTTCTCGGATGTGGAGGGGAAGATCATCTACGTCGGAAAGGCCTCACGCCTCACACAGCGCGTCCGAAGCTACTGGCATTCCAACACAACGCCCGGTGCGCATCGTATTCGCGACGTGATCGACCAGGTTGCAACACTTGAGTGGACGGTGACCGATTCAGTGAAGGAGGCGCTCCTCCTTGAGGCGACACTGATCCGAAAGCACCTGCCACGATACAACGTCCGCCTGCGCGACGACCGCAGCTATCCATACATTCGGGTCACCGCTGGACCGTACCCTCGCGTGGAGCGCACGCGCCGTCTGGTGCGCGACGGCTCGCGCTACTTCGGACCATTTATAGGGCCAAGCTCAATCAACACGGCGATGGAGGCGGCGCGTCGCCTTTTCCAGTTTCGCACCTGCGAAATTCCAATTGCAGTAGAGCAGCAGGTGCTGCAGCGACCCTGCCTCCTCTTCCATCTCAAGCGCTGTCAGGGGCCCTGTCTCGGCAACGTTCCTGTTGCGGAGTACGGCGCAGAGATCAAAGGGCTTGAACTCTTTCTCGGTGGGCGATCCCGCGGCGCAGTGAAGGTGCTGCGCGAGCGAATGGATCGCGCCAGCGAAACCGAGGCGTATGAGGATGCGGCACGGCTACGCGACGCAATCACCGCACTTGAGCGCGATGCTGAGGCGCAGCGCGTCCCTCCCGCCGGACGACCCGATGAGGACCTGCTCGGCATTGCGCGACACGGTGACCGCGCTGCGATCGCCTGTTTTCAGATTCGTGACGCGACGCTTGTTGGTCGTGACGTCCATCGCCTTGACGCAAAAGGGGTGAGCGATGAAGAGCTGCTCGCATCGTTCATGAGCCAGTACTACGCGCGTGCAGGAGAGATTCCACCGTCAATCGCCACGGCATTCCCGATCGGTGACCCAGAGCTAGAGGGCTTCCTGGCGGCGCGGCGTGAAGGGAGCGTTGCACTCCGCGTCCCACTGCGTGGTGACCGTGTGCGCATCCTGCGCCTGGCTGAACGGAATGCGCTGGAGGGACTTATCCGCAGCGAGGCGGAGGATGACGCCGATCGCGAGCGCGCCGATGCGGCGCTTTCGGCCCTGACCGTTGCCCTGAACCTTCCGAGTGCGCCAACGCGCATTGAGTGCACTGACGTCTCAACGGTCCAGGGTTCCTTTACCGT
>CALMIH010000050.1 GCA_937864085.1 uncultured Chloroflexota bacterium | reverse complement strand
CGCGCGCTTCATCCTTGACGAGAACGATCCGATCGGTCGCGGCTTCCTCGTGGCGCGCTAGCCGCGCTCGCGTGTCGCTGCAGACGCTGCTCATCGTTAATCCCGCCGCAGGTGGCGGACGCGCGGCGCGTGCACTCGATCGCGTCCTTGAGGAGCTTGCGCCGCTACGTCCATTTGATGTGTTCGTGACGCAGCCTGGTCTGGAGCGTCCCGCCGAACGCGCAGCGTTTGAGGCGGTTCTTGCTGGCGCCACACGCATCCTTGTGCTCGGTGGTGATGGTTCATCGAGTCAAGCGGTGAACGGCATCTATGCCGCGGGTGGTGTTGAGGCACTCGGTCGTGTTGCGCTTGGACTACTGCCAGCGGGGACTGGTCGCGATTACGCGCGATCGGCTGGCATCTCACGCGATCCTGTTGCGGCTGCGCGTGTGCTTGCGCGCGGTGCCGCGGCGCGTCGCGTGGATGTTGGCGTGGTGCACCTCGCGGGTGGCGTGGATCGGCTCTTCTTGAACGTTGCATCCTTTGGTATTAGCGCGCAGATTGCGCATGCGCTGGAGGAGTATCCGCAATTGAAGCGCCGTGCAGGTGTTGTCGCATTCGGACTCGCCACCGTGCGCGCTGGTTTGCACTACGCACCAGATGAGATGGAGCTACGCGTGGATCTTGTCGCGGCGCAGCGCGGACCTACGGCGGCGGTTGCGATTGCAAATGGCGGCTGGTTCGGCGGCGGCATGCACGTGGCACCTACCGCGCGCCTTGATGACGGACTGCTTGAGGTGGTGCGCTTCGGCAACCTTGCGCGTCGCGACTTTGTGATCAGCCTGCCGCGCCTCTATAGAGGGACGCACTATTCACACCCGCATGTGACGCATGCGCGCGGCGCTGCGGTCGAGGCGGCGCCCCTTGGCGGCCCTGATGCACGCGAGATCGAGATTGAGGCCGACGGTGAGCTGGTCGGCGCCCTCCCCGCACAATTCTCCGTGCTCCCTGCGGCGCTCTCGCTCCTCGCCTAACCCCCGCCACAGGGGGGCCTCGCTTCTTGCTGCGGGGGCTACCCAAAGCCTGATGCATGATGGATACTCCCTATCCAACCAGGCGTGGCCTGGGCTACCCGCGAGGGGGATGAGATGGACGCAACGGAGATCCTGAAGAGCAACGCCGCTGCAGCCGCCGCAGCCGATGCCGCATGGGTAAATCCACGCGATCCAGCCAAGGCGCTCGGCGCCGATGGTCTTCCGCTCCGTAGCCGTCGCGCACCAAAGTGGAAGGACATCCCGGACGAGCAGTGGGACGACTGGCGCTGGCAGCTCTCCAACCGCGTCAACACGCTCGAAGAGATCGGCGAGATCCTTGAGCTAACCGACGATGAGAAAGAGGGGCTCTCCGCCGAAGGGAAGTTCCGCGTTGACATCACCCCGTACTTCGTCAGCCTCATTGATCCAAAAGATCCGAACGATCCAATCCGCCGCCAGGTAATTCCGGTCGGCTCTGAACAGCAGGCCTTCACCGCAATGATGGAAGACTCGCTCGGGGAAGATCGTCACTCACCAGTTCCGGGGCTTGTGCACCGCTACCCGGATCGCGTGTTGATGCTCGTCACCACGCAGTGCGCGTCATATTGCCGCTACTGCACGCGCTCGCGCATCGTTGGAGACCCAACGCAGAACTTCAACTCTAAGGATCACGAAGCGCAGCTCGACTATCTGCGACGCACACCGCAGGTGCGCGACGTCTTGATCAGCGGTGGCGACGGCCTCACCCTTGCGCCGAAACTCTTTGAGAAGATCCTGCGCGGCCTCCGCGATATCCCGCACATTGAGATCATCCGCATCGGCTCTCGCGTCCCCGTCTTCATGCCGCAGCGCGTTGACGATGAACTCTGCGCGATGCTCGCCAAGTACCACCCGCTCTGGATGAACCTGCACTTCAATCATGCGCAGGAGATCACGCCAGAAGTTTCGCGCGCCGTAGATAAGCTGACGCGCGCTGGCATCCCTGTTGGGAATCAGTCGGTGCTTCTTGCTGGCGTGAACGACTGCGTGCACATCATGCGCAAGCTGGTGCATAAGCTCGTAGAGAATCGCATCCGCCCGTACTACATCTATCAGTGCGACCTTGTTGAAGGTTCTGGCCACTTCCGTACCCCAGTTGGGAAGGGGCTCGAAATCATCGAAGGCCTTCGCGGTCATACAAGTGGTTATGCCGTGCCAACGTTTGTGATTGACTCGCCTGGTGGCGGCGGCAAGATCCCTGTGATGCCGAACTACTTGATCTCGTACAGCGATCACAAGGTGGTGCTGCGCAACTACGAGGGCTACATCAGCACCTACGAAGAGCCGGAGCACTACACGCGACACGACGCATCAAAGTGCGTTGACTGCCGTGGTGCACGACCAGAACCGGGACAGGAGGGCGTCTTCGGCCTACTCGCCGGTCACGAGATGTGGATCGAGCCGAAGGGCCACGCCGAGATGCACTCGCGCGGCAACACCGAGGCACACCGTTTGCAGGATCCATCCAAGTGGCAGCCGCTCGGCATCGGCGGCGCCGTTGAGGGGAGCGTTGGCGCACCACTCAAGGTGCTCACCGCCAGCGCTGCGGCGCAGGACCTCCCATCCGGCACTGAGGAGCGTCCACGAGAGGGCGAGCCAACCGCCGCCGCACACGGAGAGCTGCTCTAACTCTCCTCTTGAGTGGGATACTGCGCTCATGAGTGACGCCCCACACCTGCCATGGCCACCAGTGATCGCCGAAGCGCGATCGCCGTTCACCGCCATACGTGTTGCGGCACTGCTCCTCGCACGTCCGCGCGGCTTCGGTGAGCGCGTGGCGGCGGTTGCCGATGCGCTGAATGCGGCGCACACCGATTGGCTCTTTGAGACGCGCGTGGTTGCAGACGAACTGTTGCAGCTGCAGTCGAACTGGTTCTCTGACTTTCGCACCACCACCGGCTTCGCGCTGAACGACTCGCCGAACGGCACGCTGCTCCACCTTGAAGATTCGTCGCGCATGGTGGGCTGGCTGCAGCGTCAGGTGGAGAAGGCCGAAGAGGCCTGCCGCGCCGAGCTCGATCAGTTCGCGCGGGCCGACCGCGTCGCAGGCGATCGCTGATCTGCTGCGATGAAGCGTGAGGATCTGATCTCCCAGACGCGCCGTCTTCTAGAAGAGGGCGAGCGGATCGACCGAGCACCATCTCGCGCCGCGCTGAACACCTGGCTCGCCGCGAGCGACGCGCTCCTTGCAGACGCGTGGGGCTCCATGGATCGCTATCACTTGGCCTGGCTTGAGGTTGGCCGCATCGCCCAACCACTCCGTGGTCGCGAGATCAGCACTGACGAAGAGGCGCAAGAGATTCGTAGTGTGGTGAGCGCCAAAGGGGCGGTGATGCGCGCCTCACTTGATGCAGTGGAGCGACAGGGGATGCCCTTCCTCGGCGAGACACGCCCACGCGCCAAAGATGAAAAGACAGGTCTCCCCGATCACCTGCACGAAGCGCCGCACGGACTTGTTGGCGGCGCAAGTGCACTGCAGTCTGCTATCGACGCCGCACGCAAAGAGGCGGCGGCACACGAAGATCACGCGCTCAACCGGAAGAGCACGCCGCAGAAGAGCGACCGCACGGACCTCTGGTAAGGCGATGCTACTCTTGACGGCATGAGCCACCCACTGCACGGCGCACGACCGCTGGACACTCGCGCAGGCTTCCCTGAGGCCGCCGCGCAGATCAGCGCGCGCTGGAGTGACGTGGCAGACCGCGGCATCATCGCCGCTGTTGAGCACAACTCAGAGTTGCGCGAACGCGTGGGCGCCCTCGGCCTTCGTCACCTGCTGCGCGATGCCGAAGTGGTGTTGCAAAAGCTCTGCGAGAGCGTTGGTGCCGGGAGCGTTGCGCCGCTGAAGAACTTCACCGAGCACGCCACCGCAACCTGGCGCCGCAGGCGCATCTCCATGGATGACGTCACCGATCTTTATGAAGGTCTGCGTGTTGCCGTTGCGGCAACGATTACCGGCGAGGCGGCGGCCTTCGCGGACAGCGCACTCACCGAAGGGATCGCCGTGCTGAAGTGGCATCGCCGACTCGGTGGCGATGAGCGCAAGCGCAACCGCATCCTTAAAGCCATCTACAAGGGGGCCTGAGATGACGATCAAGTGGGTGAAGAGCGATCCGCTGGTGATGAACGGCGAACCGTTCGTCTACGGCACGCGGCTCACGGTGCGAAGGCTGCTCGAGTTGCGCGCAAGCGGCTACGACGCCCAGCGCCTGATGGGTGAGATGCCAGAGCTGCGCGTGGTTGGCATTGCACGCGCCTACGAGTTCGCCGCGGAAAATCGCGAACACTACGCTGAGTTCTTTGATGCGAACGGTCAGTTGCAGGGTCCAGGTTTAACGCCAGCCGAAGCGGCGCTGGCGTAGGCGAGCGAAAAGAGGAGGCACGATGACAGAAGAGACTCTTGCAGCGCCGAGCGCATTTGACGCGCAGAAGCGCGCCACCGAACTTGCAATCCTTGATGCACTTCGATCCGTTGTTGACCCAGAGATCGGGATGAACGTGGTGGAGCTTGCGCTGATTCGCCAGGTGATCGTTGGCGAGACGGAATCTGAGGTAAAGATGATCCTCACGACGCCCTTCTGCCCGTACGCCGGCTCCATGTTGGCGCAGGTGAAAGAGGCGGCGGAGTCCGTGCTTGAACATTCAGTGAAGGTGACACTCCTCGCTGAGCGTTGGGATCCGAAGGATGCGGGGCTCGCCTGGTGAGCAGCGACGGCGCAAAGGGAGAGCTACAGCTTCCGCCAAGCAAGGTCGCCACCGGTAAAGGCGATGCAGGCACCACAGGACTGCTCTTCGGTGGAGATCGCATCTCAAAAGACGATGTGCGCACTGAGGCGTACGGCACGGTGGATGAGGCAACAGCGGCGCTCGGTATGGCGCGCGCCGAACTGATCGGGCTGGGCGGCGCTGGGATCGCCGCTCTCGATGAGACGATCCTCTCCATTCAGCGTGACCTCTTTGTTGTTGGCGCAGAGCTTGCTACAAACCCAGACGCATGGAGCCGCCTTGAAGATGGCCGCACCAAGGTCTCACCAAAGATGCTCGCGCGCATCAATGCGCTGCTCGCCACAACGGAGGCGGCGATCGTCTTCCCGAAGGACTTCGTCATCCCCGGTTCAAGCAAGGCCTCTTCCGCGATTGAACTTGCGCGCACCATCATCCGACGTGCAGAGCGCTGGTGCGTCACCCTCGGACGCGAGGGACTGCTTCCGGGCGATCACCTGCTCGCCTATCTGAATCGTTTGGCCGATCTCCTCTGGCTCTTGGCACGCCAGGCGGAGACGCTTGAAGCTTCCGCCACCCGCTCCGTCTCTCAGACACCCGTCCGCGAATAGCGCGCGAAGGCGCCCGTGGTGTCGTCGATCCGCTGGGGACTCGTTGGGACGAGCGACTTCGCACTCGAATGGATCGCGCCAGCACTCGCACGTGCAACAGGTTCAACACTCGCCGCAGTGATCAGCCGTGATGCGGCGCGTGCCACAGCGGCCGCCGCGCGCGTTGGCGCAACCCACGCCTTTAGCTCGATTGACCCTATTGATAGCAACCTGATAGACGGCGTGGTGCTCGTCACGCCGAACAGCGCGCACGCCGCCGGCGCGATCGCAGCACTACGTCGCGGCCTCCATGTGATCGTGGAGAAGCCGATGGGGCACTCCGTTGCCGAGTGCGAGCAGATGATCGTTGCCGCAAAGGCGAGCGGCAGGATGCTCGCCATAGCGCACTGCATGGAGTGGGCACCCCCCGTCGCTGCAGCACGCGAGTTCCTTGCGAGTGGCGCGCTAGGCAGCGTGCGCAGCGCACGGATCGGCGCGTCGTTCCTTGCGGAACCACGTTCACTCCGTCGTGATGGTGTTGCGCCGGCTATGGGTGATGCGGCAGGTTTCGGTGCGCTGTATGACATGGGGGTGCATGCGATTGACACGATCACGCGTCTGCTCGGTCCCGTTGCACGCGTGCACAGCGTTCGCACAGATTCAGGTGATGGCGATGCCGTTGCAGAGCTTGAACTTGCAAGCGGCGTGAGTGTGCATCTCTCTTCGCGCTGGAGCACAGATGAGAACTACTTTGAGATCGCTGGTGATGGCGGCGCACTGCGGAGTAACGAGTGGTGGGGTCGCGACTTCGCCGGTCATCTTGAGCTGGAGCGCAGCGGCGTCACGGAGCAGATCGCACTAGAGCGGGCAAACGTGTATGACGCGCAGTTTGCGCACCTCTCCTCATGCGCGCTGAGCGGAACGACCCCCGTCACTTCTGCGCAGCGTGGCGCAGAGAACATCCGCATGATGCAGGCAGTGGTTAGCGCAGCGCGCTAGGAGAAGTCCGCGTCACCAAAGATGTAGCGCACGCTTCCCTGTAGTCGCGTGTAACCAAGTCGCTCATAGAGCGCGTTTGCGCCGGTGAGTGAATCTGAGTCAACGCCGAGCATGGAACCCTCAAACCCTTCGCGTCGCGCTTGGGAGAGATGCCGTTGGATGAGGTGCGTTGCAAGTCCTTTGCCACGATGCGCACGGTGCACGCCGAGCGTTCCGAGCCAACGCAGGTTGCCAAGCGTCTCCACGTCTTGTGGGAACTCTTCGCTGATCTGATACGCAACGGGCGTTCCTTGTTCATCAATCACTGCCTCAGAAGCCGCCATGCGCACTGAACTTGCCTCAATGCGTTCACGCCACGTCACTTCTGTGAACGCTGCTGAACCCCAATGGTCGGCGAAGCAGTGGTTGTGTAGCAGGCGCAACTGTTCCGTATCCACCTCTGCATACGGCACGACTCGCAGGCCGGCTGGTAGCGGAGCGGCAGCTTCTTCTCTTGTTTCCGCGAACTTGTGCGCCATCTCTGCGAACCAGCGAATCGCTCGCGCACCTTCAGACTCACAGAGTCGACGTGCGCGTGCATCACCCTCAAAGTTCTGCACCTGCACCGTGCCGCGTGGATGTCCGTCCAAAATCTCATCCGCGCGTGCCTTGGTCCAACGGAGGAGCGCCCGTCCAATCCCACGCCCCTGATGCGCTGGGTGAACCCTGCCGAAGAGGAAGACGCGCGGCTTCTCTGGATTCGTTACGCGGTTGGCAAAGGCAAAACCAATCGCAGTTCCGTCTGGTGCCGCTGCGATCAACGTGTCACGCGCCACATCAATATCGCTGTGAGTGAGTTCCTCCATCATGTCGTCGACGGAGTCACGGATTGGGTTCCCCACGTGTGCCGAATCGGCATTGACAAGCTCCACGAGCGCAGCCGCGTCAACTTCTGGCTGCACTGGGCGGAGCGTGGTCCCTGCTGGAAGCACCGCGCGGATCTGTTCTAGGCGTGTTTCGTTTTCAGCCATACAAATAGGATACGCTCAAATTTGACCAGACTGGTCGGAATATCCGTGGTTACGTACACGGTTCGGAGGCGCATTGAGTGAGCATCAGGAGCCAGCCACACGCGGACTGCACGGTACGGGTGCAGTGGCCTTCAGCACCCGTGGCGAATACGGCGTGCGCTTCATGGTGGCGCTCGCGCGCATGGATCACGGCGAGCCGGTCTCACTGACAGACATTGCAGAAGCGGAAGATCTTCCGCGTGCCTATCTAGAACAGATCGTTGGCAGCCTGCGCGACGCCGGCATTATTGATAGCGCGCGCGGTGCGCATGGCGGGTATCGACTTGCCCGTCCGGCGAATGAGGTGCGAATGGGTGATGTACTCCGCGCGCTCGAAGGGCCGATCGTCCCGATGACCTGCCTTGAGGGCGATGGCAGCGCCTGCAGCAAGATGGGGAACTGCTCCGTGGTGCAGCTCTGGGCCCGCGTGCGTGACTCGGTCTCCGAGGCGCTCGACTCCTTCACCCTCGCCGATCTGGCGGTTCCTGGCGCACCGATTACACTGAAGCAGAAGTAGGAGGCCCCATGGCTGAAACATCAGCACACCTGGTGATCAAGGATCTGGTCGTTGCCCCAAAGTCAGAACTAGGGAAGCACATCCTTAATGGGGTCACGCTGACGATCAAGCCTGGCGAAGTCCACGCGATCATGGGGCCGAACGGCTCAGGGAAGACCACCCTCAGCTACGCGCTGATGGGACACCCGGGCTACGAGATCATCAGCGGCGAAGTCCACTGGAAGGGCCAGAACCTACTCGACTTCTCGCCAGATCAGCGCTCGCGCCTCGGCCTCTTCTTAGCCTTCCAATATCCAACGGCAATCCCAGGGCTCTCCGTGGCGAGCTTCCTGCGCACCGCAATGAACGCGCGCCGATCTGGCCTAGTGCGCGATCCAGAGTTTGATCCGTCGGACCCAGTCAAGGGCGGCATGACGATGGGCGAGTTCCGCAGGCTGGTCGAGGAGAAGTTGACGCAGTTGAAGATGGATGAAGCCTTCATGACGCGCTACGTCAATGACGGATTCTCTGGCGGCGAGAAGAAGCGGCTTGAGATGTTGCAGATGGCGCTGATGAAGCCAGAGATGGCGGTGCTCGATGAGACCGACTCTGGCCTTGACATTGACGCGCTACGTATCGTTGCGGAGGGCGTGAACACGATGCTCTCACAAGAACTCGGCGTGCTGGTGATCACGCACTATCAGCGACTCCTTGATTACTTGAAGCCGCAGTTCGTGCACGTCCTTGCGCGCGGTCGCATTGTGACCTCTGGCGGACCAGAGCTTGCACACCGACTCGAGAAGGAAGGCTACGCGCCGATCCTTGCTGAGAACGGCATCAACCCAACAGCAGATGAGGCGGCGGCACCGCCGGTGGCACCAGCCGGAGCATGACCGCCTGGCACACCCCAGCCGGGCAACTTGATCCAGCAAAGGTTCGTGCCGCATACCCGATCCTTGCAACGAAGCCTGGCGGCCGCCCACTGCACTACCTTGACTCTGCCGCAACAGCGCAGCGACCGAAGCGTGTAGTTGACGCGGTCTCCGAGTTCTTGCTCACAGAAAATGCGAATCCGCATCGCGGGGCATACACGCTCGGCTCCATGGCAACGGAGGCGTATGAGGCGGCGCGCACGCGCACCGCAACCTTCCTCGGGGTTCCTGCAACGGAGCTCGTGATGCTCGGCAGCGCCACGGAGGCGCTGAACCTTGTTGCACGTTCTTGGGGCAAGGCCAACCTTTCGCGCGGCGATGTGGTGTTGGTGACGGAGGCGGAGCATCACGCCAATCTCATCCCGTGGCAGCAGGTGACGCGCGAGGCGGACGCGGATCTTGAGTTCATTCCCGTTGATGATGTGACCGGCGAGATCCTTTGGGATCGCTTGGATGGTCTACTGAAGTTGCGCCCGAAGATGGTTGCCATTGGACACGTCTCCAATGTGCTCGGCTCCATCGCGCCGCTCGCGCAGATCGCACCGCAGGTGCACTCCGTTGGTGGCCTTCTTGCTGTTGACGGATGCCAAGCGGTAGCGAATATGCCAGTGAACATCTTGGAGACCGGCGCTGATTTCTATGCGTTCAGCGCACATAAGATGGGCGGACTCTTCTCTGGCGGCGGACTCTGGGCGCGCGCGAATCTGCTCGACGCTATGGCGCCGATTGAGACGGGCGGCGACATGATTCGCGAGGTGCGCCTGCGCGACGCAACATTTGCCGAAGGGACGCAACGCTTTGAGGCGGGGACTCCTGATGCATCTGGCACCGTGGCACTCGCCGCCGCCTGCGAGTTCCTTGACGAACTCGGTCGCCAGCAGATTCATGACCATGAGGTGCGCATGCTTGAGCGCGTGCTGCGCGAACTTCCAGAGGCCCTTCCAGATGCGCGCATCCTTGGGCCAAAGAACGCGAAGGATCGCGCGGGCTTAGTGAGCTTCTCTAGCGACCTGGTGCACGCCCACGACCTCGCCACCATCCTGGATCGACGCGGGGTGGCGATTCGCGCTGGACACCACTGCGCCATGCCGCTTCACGAACAGCTGGAACTCTCGGCCACGGCGCGGGTGAGCGTGGCGCCGTACACCACCGACGAAGACCTCGATGCCCTCTTTGAGGGGCTGCGCGATGCGCGGAAGATCTTCGAGCGATAGGAGCGGCTGCTGATGGGTGGAGCTGACGATCTCTATAGGGAGCAGATCCTTGAGCATCACCGTACGCCGCATAATTTTGGCGCGCTGGAGCAGCCGAGCGTCAGCATTGATGGCCGTAACCCGAGCTGCGGCGACCTGATCACGATGCAGCTGAAGCTGGACGATGCCGGCGTGATCACGGACGTCGCCTTCTCTGGGCGCGGCTGCGCCATCTCGCAGGCCTCCGCCTCACTCCTCACGGACGAACTGCGCGGCAAGCGCGCCGATGAGATCACCGAACTCGGGACCCCGTACGTGACGGAGCTGCTCGGCATTGAGGTGGGCCCAGCACGGATCCACTGCGCCCTGCTCGGCCTTGAGACCACACAGAAGGCAATTGCAACCTGGCGCAACAAGTCATGACGCTGCGCCTCGGGTAGAGTGAATCCATGAGCGCAGCAGAACTGATCGCGTCCGTAGCCGGGGAGCCGTCCATCTGTCGACGGCCGTCGTCTCCCGCCCCGCGACTTCTCGCGCGCTAAGCACCTCGCAGAAGTCTCCCGGGTGGAAGGGACGCCGGCTGCGTCCCAACACATGGCCCCTACGGCCATCCACCGCGAACTTCAACGATTGATGAGGTGAACCAGATGTCACAGATGACCGATTCACGAGGGTTCCGCACCGGCGCCGCGATCAGCGTGCTGCTCCTTGGCGTTGCGGCACTGCTCCACGTCAACGAGCTAACAGGGAGCGCATCTGCGCTTCTTGTCGCAGCGATCGCCGCCGCAATGCTCCTTAGCGCCGCCACCGGGCTGCGCGTCAGCCTTCTCGGCCTACCGTTCCGCATCCTTCGCGAACGCAGCGTGATTGGCGCACCTGCACCGAAGGACCTTCAGCCTATACCAGGACTTCGCCTCGCGCAGGTGATGGGGGGCACGATGCTTCTCCTCGGTGTACTTGCCGATACTGCGTTCGCCGCAGATCTCGCTGCGCTTGCACTCGTGGTGACTGTTGCTACGCTGCAGTCGTTCCTGGCGATCACAGGGATCTGCGTGGCGTGCAAACTTTATGGTGTGGTGGTCTGGTTCCAGAACCGCAGTCTTCCGCAGGGTGCAACAAAGATTGCACCGCAGAAGATTCGCATGACGAAGGGGAGTGGGCGCTGATGACAACGAAGCTTTTCACTGAGGTGGATGCGAAGGCGGCGCAGCAGCTGCTCGATTCGCCAACGCCGCCACTGCTGATTGATGTACGCGAACAGAACGAGTGGGACGCTGGCTACCTTCACGGTGCAACACACGCGCCGAAGGGGATGATCAGCTTCACCATCGCGAACATTGCGCCAGAGAAGAGCGCGCCGATCCTGCTCTACTGCGCGGGTGGTGTGCGCTCCGCTGCCGCGGCAGAGACGCTTGCCGGACTCGGCTATACCAATCTCACGTCAATGGCGGGCGGCATCAACGGTTGGAGCGCCGCTGGCCTCCCCCTTGTTGAGACGACCACGCTGACGCCAGAACAGAAGTCGCGCTACTCGCGTCACCTCCTTCTCCCTGGCGTTGGTGCTGACGGTCAGACAAAGCTGTTGAACTCACGCGTGCTGATGGTTGGCGCAGGAGGACTCGGCGCACCGGCGGCGCTCTATCTTGCGGCGGCTGGCGTTGGCAAGTTGCGCATCATCGACTTCGATTCTGTAGAGGCATCTAACCTGCAGCGTCAGGTGATCCACACCACTGATCGCGTTGGGATGTTGAAGGTGGAGTCCGCTGCAGTACAGATTCGCGCACTCAACCCAGACGTAGAGGTTGAGCCGATTAACGGGATGCTCACCACTGAGAACGTTGCATCGCTGTTGGATGGCGTAGATCTGGTGATTGACGGTACCGACACCTTTGAGGCGCGTTACGCGCTGAATGATGCGGCGGTGAAACTTGGCAAGGCGTTTGTGCACGCCGGTGCGGTGGCGATGCGAGGCACATCCATGCCGATACTTGCTGGCGTAGCGGGCGCGCTTGGAATTCCAAGGTCTGACGCCCCGTGCCTGCGGTGCGTGTTCCCCGAAGTACCCGCGCCGGGCGAGGGCGAAACATGTGACACGGCCGGAGTGTTTGGTCCAGCGGTTGCCGTGGTTGGCGCGTATGCGGCAGGGCAGGCGATCAAGTTGCTTGCGGGGCGCGTGGACCTGTTGGATGTCTCATTCTGGTCGATGGA
>CALMIH010000049.1 GCA_937864085.1 uncultured Chloroflexota bacterium | reverse complement strand
CGTGCCGCTGCGCGCCGCGGCGGAGGGGGCCCGGCGTTGGGCGAACCCGGCAAGCTCTGGACTTCGCCCTGAACTCCTTGCGGCGTTAACGCGCGTGCGCGATGCGGTGATTGCGCACCCGCGCCTGATTGCGGGCGGGGGCTTCCTTGACACCGATCTGATTCGCGGTGGCGAAGGTTCCGTGGTGGCGAAGCAGGGGGCGGAGGGGCTCTGCCTGGTTGGGGCGCCCGGGATTGGGATTGCACTGCACACTGAAGACGGCGACGGCGCCGCCCGTGCTGGACGTGTCGCCACCGTTGCCGCACTGCGTGCCGCTGGCGCCGCCGTAGCAAGCGCGTCGTCGCTCGATCTGCATCGCTATGTGGAGTATCCCGATCCACGCGGCGGAGCGCCTCTCGCGCGCGTTGAGCCTACGGCGGCTCTTGCGAACCTGGCGTTGAGTTAGCCATGCCACAGGCGCGGCTGCGAACGCTCGAAGCATGGCGGATACTCGGCGTCCCATCTACGCCAACAGTCGAGGAGGTGAAGCATGCGTACCGTGCGCTCGCCAAGTCACTGCACCCCGATGCGTTGGGTGGCACTGCAAAGCCTGCAGCATTCGCACGGCTTACCGAGGCGTATGAGCTTGCGCTGAGTGAGGCGAGCGCTGCGAATCGACACGGCGAGACGAGGCTGAGGCCGAGTTCGCCACCACCACCGCGTCAGCGCAGCGCGCCACGGCGTGACGCCGCTCCGCGCGAGCCAGAAGCGCGCGGCACGCGTGTCCGCGCAACACCAGGCTCCACCACATATGACGGCGCGAGGCCAGAGGATAGCGATCAGCCCTGGGACGGCGCGGAGTGGGTGGGTGCCGACTCTGGGACCTACTGGCGCGTCAATCCGAAGGAGTACGCCGATCCGCGAAAGCACGGTGCAGAATATCGCGCGCGCGGTAAGCGCCCAGTGCGACGCGATCGGAGTGAGCAGAGAAGTTCACAAGTTGGAGCCGCATATGCCACGGAAGAGGGGCGCGCGTTGACGCCAGATCGTTGGCCCTCAATGGCCTTCCGACTCTTCTATGCGCTTGTTGGCTGTCTCCCATGGCTTGCGTTGCAGATGAGTCCACTCACTATCGGTGCTGAGCTTTTACTACTCGGCCTCTTCCTGCTGGTCCCGCGCGCTGCATGGGCTGCGGCGCATGGCACGGTAGCGCTGCTGTTCGTTTCAGCAGTGTGGCTCACCCTCGGGCTGATCGGACTGCCACTCCCGGGGAGCGGCGACACGCAGCTTCTTGCTGGAGCCATCTGGGCGGCTGTCTACCTGCTTGGCGCACTCCTCGCCGCAGCGGGGCTTCTACGTGCAAGACCTTGGCTTACACCACACGAGAGGTAGGATGAAAGCATGAGCAGTGAGGGCACGAAAATCCGCGTTCGTATCGCCCCTAGCCCCACTGGCCCCTTTCATATTGGGACGGCGCGTACGGCGCTCTTCAACCTCCTCTATGCGCGTCGCAACGGCGGCACCTACATCGTGCGCGTGGAGGATACGGACGTTGCTCGCTCAACAACAGAGCATGAGGCGGACATCCTTGAGGGGCTGCGTTGGCTCGGCTTAGAGGCGGACGAAGGGGTCGTTGCCGCTGGTGAAGAGCGCGGTGATCGTGGTCCGTATCGGCAGTCGGCGCGAACCACACGCTACGCCGAAGTTGCGCAGCAGTTACATGCGCGTGGCCTTGCATATCACTGCTTCTGCACTGCAGGAGAGCTTGAGGTAGAGCGGAGCGCTCGTGATAAGGCGAAGCTCCCACCGCGCTACTCAGGGCGTTGCGCCACGATCCCAGCCACAGAGTCGGCACGACGCGTTGCGGCGGGTGAGTCGGCGGCGCTCCGCTTCCGCATCCAGCCTGGCATCGTGGTGATTGATGATCTCGTGCGCGGTCGTGTGGAGATCGACGCTGAGACGCTCGGCGGCGACCTCGTGATCCTGCGTGCCGATGGGAGTCCGCTCTACCACTTCACCGTGGTGGTGGATGACGCAGATATGGGGATCACCCACGTGATTCGCGGTGAGGACCACCTCTCTAACACGCCAAAGCACATCCTCCTCTTCCAGGCGCTCGGCGTCCCGCTCCCAAAGTTTGCTCATCTCCCACTGATCCTGAATCCGGATCGCACCAAGATGAGCAAGCGGAAGAGCCAGACGGCGATCGCTGACTATCGTGCCGAAGGCTTCCTCAAAGAGGCGATCATCAACTTCTTGGCACTCCTCGGTTGGTCAACCGGGAGTGAGGATGAGATCCTCAGTGTTGAAGAGATCCAGGAACGCTTTGACCTTGACCATGTCCAGAAGGCTGGCGCCATCTTTGATCGCACGCGGCTGGAGTGGATCAACGGCCAGTGGATTCGCAAGTTGACGCACGACGACCTCCTTGCGCGCCTGCGCCCCTTCTATGACCGCGCGGTGGAGGATGGCCGCATCGGTCGACCTGCGCGGGATGAAGAGATTGCGGCGCTCCTCCCGCTGATCCGCGAGCGTATCCCGCTCCTCTCGTCAGTGATTGAACTGACCGACTTCCTCTTCATCGAGACGTTGCAGCACGATGCAGCGCTGCTGGTGCCGAAGCGCTGGGAGCCTGCAACGGCACTCGCCGCGCTTGAGGCGGCCCGACCGCTGGTTGCCGCTGGCATTGGCGAAGGCGATGCGCCACTCCTTGATGCTGAGGATCCACTTGAGGTCAAGCTTCGCGCGCTGGCGGAGTCGAACGGCTGGAAGGCGGGCGACCTCTTCATGGCGCTCCGCGCTGCCGCCACCGGCCGCACCGCCACCCCGCCCCTCTTCGACAGCATGCGCCTCCTCGGCCAGGCGGCGGTACTGGCGCGGATTGACCAGGCGATCGCGCTCCTTCGTGCGGTGTGATGCCTCGTGTGGCGTGACAGGGCGTTCACACAGCGATAATGAAAAAGGGAGAAAATAAACGCGTGAAAAGCGACTCGGCACGGATCCTCCTCATCGAAGATGAGCGTGCGCTCCGCGAGGCGCTAGCGGATGCGCTAAGCGCCGAGGGCTTCAGCGTGGAGCAAGCGGCCACTGGTGGCGCTGGGCTCACCGCCTTTCGAGCGAATCCACCAGACCTTGTCCTCCTGGACCTGATGCTCCCTGAAATGAGCGGCATTGAGATCTGTCGTGCGATCCGCTCCAATTCCAAGGTGCCGATCATCATGGTCACGGCAAAAGCCTCGGAGACAGATCGCATCACCGGGTTAGATCTTGGCGCCGATGACTATGTAACGAAGCCGTTCTCAGCGCGAGAACTCTCTTCACGCATCCGTGCAGTCTTGCGACGCGGTGTGGCGACGCCACCAGCGCCAGGGCAGCGTCTAATCAAGGTGGGTGAGGTGGAGATTGACCTCGAAGGACAGCGCATCCTGCGCTCTGGCGGTGTGGTGCACGTCAAGCCGAAGGCGTTCCAGCTCCTCGCATTCTTGATCCAGAACGCAGGGCGCGTCTATAGCCGCGAGCAGCTGCTCGATCGGGTCTGGGGCTACGACTACGCGGGGGAGACGCGCACCGTTGACGTACATATGCACGCCCTCCGCCAAGCGATCGAGGCGGTCCCAGCGCAGCCCACGGCGCTTCAGACGGTTCGCAACATCGGCTACGTCCTCCGCCGCTCAGCCTGAGCAGCAGCCCTGATCGCCCGCCAGGGGCGCGGCGCGGGTAGGATTCACCCATGAGGATTGGATCACTCTTCTTCACGACGCTGCGAGAGGACCCCGCCGACGCGGAGATGCCATCGCATCGCCTCCTGCTGCGCGCCGGCTACATTCGGCCGCTCGGCGCTGGGATCTACTCACTCCTGCCGCTCGGGATGCGCGTCAACATGCACGTCACGCAGGTGATTCGGGAGGAGATGAACGCGATCGGCGCACAAGAGATGCTGATGCCCGTGGTGCATCCGGCCGACCTTTGGCGCGAGACGGGCCGCTACGACCAGATCGGTCCTGAGATGGGTCGATTCCAGGATCGTGGCGGACGCGACATGGTCCTTGCGATGACGCATGAAGAGGTGGTCACTGACCTGCTGCGCAAGCTAATTAGCTCGTGGCGACAGCTGCCGCAGCAGATGTATCACTTCCAGACGAAGTGGCGCGACGAGCCACGCTCGCGCGGCGGCCTGATTCGCGTGCGTGAGTTCACCATGAAAGATGCCTACTCGGCCGACCGCGACGAAGCAGGTCTCGACCATTCGTACAAGCTCTACTACCACGCCTACACGCGTATCTTTGCGCGGCTCGGCCTGAAGACGATCGCCGTTGCGAGCGACGTGGGGATGATGGGCGGCTCACAGGCGCATGAGTTCATGGCCTTCAGCGAGTATGGCGAAGACACCCTTGTGATCTGCGACACCTGTCACACCGCATCAAACCGTCAGGTTGCTCGCGTGCGCAGGGCGACCCCTGCGAGCGAGGCGCCGCTCCCGCTGGAGGAGGTGAAGACGCCAGACGCTCCAACGATTGAGGCCCTCGCGAAGCAGCTCGGCGTTGGGCCCGAGCGCACCGCGAAGGCGGTCTTCTTCGTCGACCGTGATGCTCGACTGATCGTTGCGATCGTGCGCGGCGACGACGATGTTGAGGAGACGAAGCTGACCAACGCGATCGGTGCGCGCGACCTGCGACCAGCGCGTGAGGAGGAGATCCGCGCGGCGGGGATGGTGCCAGGCTACGCATCGCCGATCGGCGCGAAGGGTGCCCTTGTTGTGGTTGACGAACTCGTTGCCACGTCGGCGAACCTTGTTGCAGGCGCCAACAAGGAGGGCTACCACCTGAAGAACGTCAACATCCCGCGCGACTTCACCCCCGACCACATCGTGGACCTCGCATCAGCGAAGGCGGGCGACGCCTGTCTCGGTTGCGGCGGTGCCGTGCGCTTGGAGAAGGGGATTGAGGTTGGCAACATCTTCAAGCTTGGAACCCGCTACAGCGCCGCACTCGGTGCAGAGTACGCGGACGATGCTGGCGTCTCGCACCCGATCGTGATGGGCTCATATGGCATCGGTGTTGGACGCGCCGCCGCCTGTATTGCTGAGGCGTATCACGACGAGAAGGGTCTCGCCTGGCCAGCCGCCGTTGCACCGTTTGACGCACAGGTCGCACTCCTCGGTGCGAATAAGGATGCGCGCGTGGAGGAGGCCGCCGCGGTGCTCGAGCGCGCGGCGAGCGCCGCGGGGCTTGAGCTGCTGGTTGATGATCGCACTGAGTCGCCGGGCGTGAAGTTCGCTGATGCTGAGCTGCTTGGTGCCCCGTGGACGATCACCATCTCGCCACGCTCCCTCGATGCGGGTGGTGCCGAGCTGACACGCCGTTCTGATGGCGAGCGCAGTGTCGTTCCACTCGCCGACGTCCTTGCGCGCATCACCGCAGCGAAGCGCGCCGAGCGCGAGCGGATTGAGGCGGATCTTGCGAGCAGCGGTTATCCAGCAACGTATCAAAGCGGACCAGCGGCGGGATGAGCGGCGAGATTAGTCCAACACTCCTCCTCGCCCTCCTCTTTGGAGCGGTTGCGGTCCTCCTTGCACAACGGCTTGGCCGTCGCCGCGCTGAAGGCGATGACAGCGCATCACGAGCGAATCGAGAGGGAGAGCGTGCCGATCGTGAGGCGGCGCGCGCCGAGCGTCGTGCGCAGCGCCTGGATGCACTCCTTGAGGCCACTGATGACGCCGTACTTCGAGTGCTCCCGGATCTAACTATTCGCGCCGCAAGCGCCGCAAGTGTTGAGATCCTCGCGCGCGAACCTGGGGATCTTCGTGGCCGTCCGCTGATTGAGGCGACGGTAGATCATCGCCTGGAGGAGCTCGCAAAAGTTGCGCTTGGCGGCGTGATCGCGCGCGGAGAGATCGCACTGCGCGACCTACGCCCTGGCCACTCAGACGAGACGCGCCATGTACAGGTGATCGCCGCGCCAGATGGTGATGACGGCGTATGGATCCTGCTCCGCGACCTCACAGAGGTCATGCGCCTCCGACAGATTCGCTCAGAGTTCGTTGACAACCTTTCACATGAGTTGCGTACTCCACTCAGCACGATTCGACTCCTCGCCGAATCGGTGGCAACAGCGGGGGAGCGGGGTGATGCGAGCGGCGCGCGTGAACGCGCCAGCCAGATTGAGGTGGAGGTGCTGCACCTGGTCCAGATGGCCGACGAGATGCTCGATCTCGCCACGCTCGAGGCGGGGGAGATCCCACTCCGCTCCGCCCCAGTCAACCTCCTTGAGCTCGCTAACGAAGTTGCAACGCGCTTCGCCCCTGTGGCGACACGGCATGGCGGAGCGATCCGCGTCGAGAGCGAAGGCGTTGGGCCATGGATCGTGCTGGGTGATCGTGATCGCCTACGCCAGGCCATGGCGAACCTTGTGCACAACGGCGTGAAGTACAGCCGGTCAGAGGGTGTGGTGACGATTCACCTCTCCACGCCAGCAGTCGGCGCAGGCACCGCGTCAATTGAAGTCAAGATCGCGGATCAGGGGATCGGCATTGAGCGACGCCACCTCCCGCGCATCTTCGAGCGCTTTTATACCGTTGAACGCATCGCTGGAGAGGAGGCATCGGTTGGTGGCGCGGGGACAGGCCTCGGCCTTGCAATCGCTCGACACGCGGTGCTGCGCCACGGTGGATCAATTGAAGTGGACTCTGCGATTGGTGTGGGGACCACCTTCACGATCCTCCTCCCGCTAAGTGGCGCTACGGGCAGTCTGCCACCGCGCTGATCAAGCGAATGCGTAGCTCACCGATCGGCCGTGCTGCTGAGGTGCTCGGTCGCCCTGCCCTCCTTGCGCATCGCGGACTCCATGGCGACCTGAAAGAGAACTCGCTTGCGGCATTGGCGGCGGTTGCTGGATCAGGACTTGATGGCGTGGAGTTTGACGTTCGCTTCTCAGCGGATGGCGTGCCATTTATCTTGCACGACGCCACGCTGCAGCGAACATATGGTGATCCGCGTGTGGTCAGCAAGCTCTCCAGCGAGACGCTGAGTGTGCTTGGCGTGCCTTCGCTGCGCGATGCGCTCGCCGTACTGCCCCCAGATCTCCTACTCGACGTTGAGGTGAAGGAGGCACCGCGGGATGAGCTCTTCCCTCTGATTCGTGAACTGCGCGGCGAGGGTGCAGATGGGGTGACCTTCTCCAGCTTTGATGTGGACGTCCTGCGGAAGATTCGCGAACGCGCTCCGAACTGGCCACTCTGGCTCAATGTGGAGCAGGTGACTCCGAGCCTGCTTGATCAAGCACTCGCCCTTGGCGTGAGCGGCCTCTCAGTTGAGAAGGGGTTGCTCGCGACGGATCTCGCACGCGATGTGACCGCGGCGGGGCTTGAGCTTGCAGCCTGGACGCTGCGCTTGCGCGCGGATCGGGAGCACCTCGCGCATCCTGGACTCACCGCCGCTTGCGTGGAGGGAGAGGCGCTCTAGCGTTCGTCCTTCGGTGCGCGGAGGAGCGACGGTGGCGCGATGGTGACCAGGCGACCGGCACCAGCGCCAGCGCCAGGTCCGTTCGGTAGGTCGATTCTAATCAGCGCACCCTTCTCAACGGCGATCCCAGAGGTGCCAGTCAGCTCTGCAACGAGCCTGCTGAGGCTCGGCTCATGGCCGACGAGTGCGAGCCGATTAATTCCTTTTCGATTGAACATCCTGTCAAGGTCAGAGAGGTTTGGGCCGTTTGCAAGACGATCGTCTGCTGCTGACTCAACCTCTAGTACCGCCGAGAGCACCGTTGCAGTCTCTGCACAGCGTCGCGCAGGGGAGTGACGGATTGAATCAATCTGCGTCTCTGCGGCAAGCAGCGTTGCAGCGAGTCTGGCAGCCTGCTTGACCCCCTTCCCGCTCAGCGGCCGATCTGCGTCCGGGCCGGTCCACTCAGAGGGATCTCCAGCATCTGCGTGCCTGATCAGATAGAGGATCTTGACGACGCTCTGCGCCTCTCTTGCGTTCACGGATTCAGGTCTTCCACCTCGCCAGAGACGAGGTAGACGATATCTTCGGCAATGTTGGTGGTGCGGTCGCCAATGCGCTCAAGGTAGTGCGCGGCGAAGAGGAGACGTGTGCCGCGCTCCACATTCGCCTTATCTGCCTCCATGAGCACGACGCACTCATCAAACGACTGTCGATAGAGCGCGTCAATCTGGTCATCGCTCACGGCAACTTCGCGCGCGCGGACCGCGTCCGCGTCAACGAGGGCGAGGAGCACGCCATGGAGTTGCGCTGCGGCAAGCTCACCGATCTCTGGGAGGTGGAGATAGCGCTGCAGGGCTGGCTCTGGCGCCAGCTGCTTCGCCACCTTCGCCACCGAAGAGGCATGATCGGCGATGCGCTCCAGTTCGTACGCAACGTGATTCATGGTGAGGAGGTTGCGCAGGTCGCGAGCAACTGGGCTTTGCGTGGCGATCGTTGTGGTAATTGCTGAGATCACCTCATGCTGCATGGCATTGATCGCTCGATCGCCGACGATGATCCTCTCTGCGAGTTCAGCGTCATGGGTGGTGAGCGCCTTCAGCGCATCACGGATCGCCGCTTCGGCGAGGCTCCCCATCCGGACGATGATCTCCTTGATTGCACGAAGCTCACGGTCAAGAGGGTCGCGCGCGCCCTGCTGCGCCGCAGGTCCACTCGTTTCGCTTGATGTGCGTGCGAGGATCTCGTTGATCTCGTTCTCAACGCGACCAGGCTCTTGCTCGTTGCTCATCCTCATCCCCCCTAGGCTCTCCGATTACTCACGTATCGTAGCGTGCCGCTAGGATGCCAGGGTGAAGCGTAGCGATTTAGCCTCCACCCCGCGACGGCCTACAGCGAGGCGAAGCGCCGCAGATCAACGCGCGATTAACGCCAGGCCTCCCCGCATCGGCGCAGTCGCGGACATCGGCTCAAACTCGATCCACCTTCTGGTTGCCATCACCGATGGAGTCCGGCTCAGCCCGTTGACCGATGAGTCAATCCCCTCCGATCTCGGCCGACTGGTAGAGCGGCGCCAAGAGATCGGAAGCAAGGGGGCAGATGACGTGATTGAGGCGCTTGAGCGCTTCCATCTTCGAGCGACGAGACTTGGTGCACATTCACTCTCCGTTGTGGCTACCGAACCACTGCGTCGCGCAAAAGACCGGAGCGAAGTGCTCAAGGCGTTGCGCAACAAGGTCGGAATCGAGCCAGTTGTGCTCTCGCATGAAGAGGAGGGACTGCTCACGGTTCTCGGTCTCATCCACCCGCACGATCGATCAACGCCACTCCTGGTGGGTGATATCGGTGGTGGGTCAACGGAGATCGTGAGCCTCGCTCCAGGGAAGCGCCCAGAGGCGCACGGATTCTCTATTGGATCGGCACGGCTGATGGCGCGGGTCAACTACAGCGACCCACCGAAACTTCGTGAGTGGCGCGAACTACGCGAACAGGCGCATGACGCATTCCAGGCGCTACCAGCTACGGATGCGCGCCGCCTGGTCCTGGTTGGCGGTACTGCAACTCGACTCCTCAAGTTGGTGCCTGAGACCCTTCTCACGCATTCCATTCGTCCCGAAGATCTTGTCCTGATGGGGGAGCGGCTCTCCTCACTGACATCTGTTGAGATCTCCTCCAGCTTCGCCCTCTCTGAGCGACGCGCACGACTCCTCCCCGCTGGACTCACGATCCTCGAGGCGCTCCTTAAGCAGACTGACGTGATGAGCCTCTCGGTGGATCGCGGTGGAATCCGCGAAGGGGTGATCATTGCCGAAGCGCTCGGCGGATCAGATTGGCGCAACTCGCTCGCCGCGCTCGTTACCTCACAGCGCTAACCTTCGCGCACGTTCGGCCTTCGATTCGGTGCCGGGGGAGACTCCAGGCTCGTTACGCAGCGCGTCGTCAATCTCTTTCGCAAGCTGCGCAACTTCCTCCTCGCCGAGCGACGCGAGGAACTCAATCTCAAGTTCGCACCACGCATCTGACGCGCACTGAACCTGGTCAATGGAGCAGATGGCAACGGTGACTCCCGTATGCATCAGCGGCCAGGTGCGGCGCTGCTGGGTTAGCGTGACGGTTGGTTGTAGTTGCGTTGTGAGCTTTGCGCTGAACTCGTCCATAATGAGGTCACTGATCTCTGCTGGCAGCGCACTTGACCTCGCGGTACTTGAAGCGTTACGCGCGAGCGCTTCAACCTCTTCCCTGTTGTGGAGTGCGCCGACCGTTCTAGCACCGCGCTTCAACGTGTACCCAGTCTCGCCCCCGTTAATCTCGCGCCTACGTAGTGACCAGCCCCGCGTGTTTAGTAGCCCAGCGTGGTCGATGTAGGTGTCCTGCAACGTGAGAGGCGCCGCCTCCTCTCCGAGTGACCAGCCTTCCGGGAGTTGCGGGGGCTGCGTCAACGCATAGAGGTACTTGAGCTCCCTCTCGCGGACCCTGCTCATTCCGCGGCGGCGCTTGCGACGCGCTTGAAGTCAGCGAAGGCCGAGCGCGCCTCTCTCTTCTCGTGGCCGCTCGCCATCTCCTCAAGTCGAATCCAGGCGCCGTCGGGTTGCAGCATCCAGCAGTTGCGAACGTCGCCGAGGAGCACCTCAAGCACCTCTTCACAGCGTCGCACCGACTCGGCGTCAATCAGTGGGAAGAGTGCCTCAACGCGGCGATCAAGGTTGCGGTCCATCAGGTCGGCGCTTCCCGCAAACCATTCAGATCGGCCGTCGTATTCAAAGTGGTAGATGCGGCTGTGCTCGAGGAACTCGCCAACGATCGAGCGGATTTGGAGTCGATCACCGTGTCGGGCTGGGTCGGGGAGGAGCCCGCACATTCCGCGGACGATCAGGTCCACTCGCACGCCGTGCTCAGCCGCTTCATCGAGAAGGGCGATCATCTCCACGTCAACGAGCGCGTTGACCTTAGCGGCGATGTACGGGCTGCCACCCCGCTTCGCCTCCTCGGTTGCCGCCAGAATACGTTCCCGAAGGGCGCCCCTAAGCTGCGTTGGTGCTACGAGGAGGCGCTGGTATTCGGCGTGCTTCGAGAGGCCGGTCAGGTAGTTGAAGAGGGCGCTCAGGTCGTTGCCAAAATCCTGTTCAGCTGTAAAGAGGGCGATATCGGTGTAGAGGCGTGCGGTCTTTGGGTTGTAGTTTCCTGTGGAGAGGTGGACGTAGCGCCGAATGCCTCCCTCTTCTCTCCGTGCAATGAGCGTGGCCTTGCAGTGCGTCTTGAGACCGCTCATCCCATAGATGACGTGAGCCCCCGCCTCTTCCAGTCGCCTCGCCCACTCAATGTTCGCCGCCTCATCAAACCGCGCCTTCAGCTCTACTAGGACGACAACCTCTTTCCCCGCGCGTGCAGCCTGGATAAGGTGGCCAGGGATACTTGAAGTTGCACCAGTGCGATACAGCGTGGCGCGAATGGAGAGGACGTCGGGGTCTGACGCCGCCTGCTGGAAGAGTCGCTCCGCGCTCGCATCAAAACTCTCGTAGGGGTAGTGCATCAGGAGGTCGCCCTTGCGAATCACCTCAAAGAGATCTGGCGCGACATCGGCGGCGTGCGATGCCGTCGTGATTCGCGCAGGTGTGACGGGTTGCCATGTGGGAGCCCGCAGCTCGGGGTGCGGGAGACCAGCGATCTCAGCGCCAACGGTGAGGTCGAGCACGCCGTCTACTTCAGCAAGCGCATCAGCGTTGAGCGAGAGGCCCGCAAGGAGGAGCGCGCGCACCTCCTCGGACATGCCTGCCTCCACCTCCAATCGAATCACCTTGCCGAATCTTCGCTGTCGCAACTCCTCTTCAATCGCTGCGAGGAGGTCATCGGCCTCCCCCTCCTCAACCTCAAAATCTGCGTCGCGCGTGATCCGGAATAGGTAGGCGTCAATAATCTCGTGTCCCGCGAAGAGTACGTGGAGGTGCGCTTTGATTAACTCTTCAATGAGAAGCACGCGCCCGTCGCCAACTTCAACAATCCGGCCAAGAATTTGTGGAACCTTAACTCGCGCGAAAAAGCTTGCACCCCGCTCTGGATCATTGAGGCGAACTGCGAGCGAGAGGCTGAGGCTACTGACGTAAGGGAAGGGGTGCCCGGGGTCCACGGCGAGAGGTGTGAGGACGGGGAAGATCTCTTGTTTAAAGCGGGCGGAGAGGCGCTCTTGCACCGCCTCTTCCAAGTCGGCCCACTGCACGAGCGGCACCCCTGCAGCAGAGAGCTCACTGACGAGGTCTCTCCACGTATCTTGCTTCGCTGCTGCAAGGAGGGCGGCCGACTCACGGATCGCGTGCATCTGTTCAAGTGGCGTGCGGCCGTCTGCACCAGGCACGCGCAGCCCTGCATCAATCTGTTCGCGAATGCCAGAGACGCGCACGCTAAAGAATTCGTCCACATTTGATGAGACGATGCTGAGGAACCTGAAGCGGTCAAGCAGCAGCGTGCGCTGATCTTGCGCCTCGTACAAGACGCGTGCGTTGAAGGCGAGCATGGAGAGCTCGCGACTGACAACCGGGTGTCTGCTCTGGCTGTGGTGCCCGTCGCCCATCAGCTGCTCTGGCTTTGCAGTCCGAGGCAGTCTGCGCAGGAGCAGTTCTTTCGCAGGAGTGTCCAGGTGTAATACCCGGTGCGGTGTCCGTCGCCCCAGAAGGCGCAGAGCGCATAGCTGCCCACGAGCTCTCCGCCAGTTAGCGTCGTCTGCTGTTCGGTGAGCGAAGGGTTGGCATCGAGCCAGCCCGGGAGCCCAGCCTCACCGCGGCAGTAGGCGCATGGACAGAGCCAGCGCAGGGCGACCGCAGCGAATCGGCTCTGATGTCCGTCTGGCCAGTCCAGCTCAAGCGCCTGCTGTTCGCGCAGGAGGCGGATCGCACTGGGGGCTTGGTGGGCACTCTCTGTCATAAGGGGAGTCTAGGGTCGCTTCGTAAACACCTGGTAAAGGCGGGTAATGTACGCGCATGGCATCACGAGGCGCTGAGCGATCCCCCGCGCAGCGGACCCTCCTTCGTGGCACGCCGCTTGTAGCGGGGCTGATCCTGATCTTCGTCTT
>CALMIH010000048.1 GCA_937864085.1 uncultured Chloroflexota bacterium | reverse complement strand
TGTCGGAAGGCGAAGGTGCTAGTGCGCTCTGTGCTGAGCCAGACGGCCCCCTCCGCCGTCTTGCCGAACTTCTCACCACTCTTTGCGAGTAGCAGCGGATAGCAGAGTCCGAAGGCGAGCTGCGAACCCTCACGACCGTCGCCGTCGACACGGCGGATCAGCTCTGAGCCAGCAGTGATGTTCCCCCACTGGTCACTCCCGCCCATCTGAAGCTCAACACCGTGCAGCTTGCGTAGCATCAGGAAGTCATAACTCTGCAGCAGCATGTAGCTGAACTCGGTGAAGGAGAGACCCCCCTCAAGTCGACTCTTGACCGAGTCCTTCGCCAGCATGTAGCTAACGGTGAGATGCTTCCCGGTGTCGCGGAGGAAGTCAATCATGCCGAGGCCGCCGAGCCACTCAAGATTATCAAGGAGCAGTGCGCCAGAGGCCCCTGAGAAGTCGAGCAGCCTGCCGAGCTGCCCGCCGATCGACGCGCGATTCGCATCAAGCGTGGCACGATCAAGAAGGTTCCGTTCGGCTGATCGTCCAGAGGGATCTCCGATCATCCCAGTGCCGCCGCCAACAAGTGCAATTGGCCGGCCGCCGTGCAACTGCAGTCGTCGTAGAGCAAGGACGCCCATCAAGTGGCCGACATGAAGCGAATCGGCGCTTGGGTCAAAACCGATATACGCAGCAATTGACGGCGACGCGACGAGACGCTCGTCAAGGCCGGCGCTCATCTCGTGGATGAGACCGCGCTGAGCGAAGTCGGCGAGGAGCTTGGAGCGATGAGAATCGACCACGACCCTATGCTACCGTCAGAGTGATGAGCATGGCAGGATCGCACCGCCCCGAGGGCTCGCCACGAGCGCGTCGCCGCAGCGGCGGGCTGGCTGTACTCCTCCCCCTCGCCCTCTTCGCGATCAGCCTCTTCATCGCCGTCATCGCATATGTGGGCACTATCCGGGTCTACGACCGCGTGGTGACCGATCTCCCCGACCCTCGCGACCTTGACTCCATCGTGCTCGGCGAGAACTCTGGCGTCTTTGATCGTACTGGGAGCGTGAAACTCGCAGACTTCGGCACCGACCTGCGCGAGACGATCGACTTTGACGAAATTCCGAGCATCATCATCGATACCACCACCGTCATTGAAGATAAGACCTACTGGCAGAACTCTGGCTTTGACCCGCTCGGCTTTATCGCCGCCGCCCTGGACACGCTTGGCGGATCCGGTCGCGGAGGCTCCACCATCACCCAGCAGCTGGTGCGCGGCATTCTCTTGCCTGACACAGCCTTCCAGGGGAGTATCTACGAGCGCAAGGTGAAGGAGATCATCCAGGCGATCCGCCTCACCCAAGAGTTCCCAGGGCGCGCTGGGAAGGAGCAGATCATCACCGCCTACATGAACAACAACTACTACGGCTCACGTGCCTACGGGATTCGTGCAGCGGCAACCGAATACTTCGGCATCTCTGATCTCACCCTGCTCACCCTGGGCCAAGCGGCGCTCCTCGCCGCCATCCCACAAGCACCGAGCGAATTTGATCTGCGCCTCGCCGCAGTTCGCGGGGAAGATGGACTCCTCCATGTCCCGCTCGAGACGGCTGTGGTCCAACGGCGCGCAGTAGTGCTCAATCTGCTACGCAACGCCAAGAGCGATGGGATCCCGCTCGAGACGGCTGACATCACTGATGAGGAGATCAATGCTGCAACAACAGAGAGCATCACGTTGATTGAACCGCCACTCCGCAAGGTGCGTGCACCACACTTCATCAACATCGTCCGCGAAGTGGCGGCTGGGGTCGTATGTCCAGATGACCCGACTGTCTGCACCAAGCTTGACACAGATGGCTACAAGATCATCACCACACTCGATTGGACGATGCAACAGAGCGCAGATAAGTGGGCCGCCGCCGTGCTCTCCGCTGAGATGACGGAGTACAAGCCTTACCTCGCCTCGTTGGGCATCCCAAAGCCGACGGATTGGCTCAAGAAGATGCGTGGTGCCAATATCCATAACGCAGCGATTGTCACGATGGATGCCCGCACTGGAGATATGCTCGCCTACACTGGATCGGCCGACTACTACGCTACCTCTATTACTTCCGCCTTCCAGCCACAGTACGACGTGCTGAAGGCGTATCGACAACCGGGGTCAGCCATCAAGCCAATCATCTACGGCTACGCGCTACAAGAGCGGGCCGTGACACCGGCAACCATCTTCATGGACGTGCCGGTTGACTTCGGTGAGGGTTGGACGCCTGGTGAATGGGATAACCTTGAGCGCGGTCCTGTGACCATGCGCCACGCCCTCCAAGGGTCGCTCAAC
>CALMIH010000047.1 GCA_937864085.1 uncultured Chloroflexota bacterium | reverse complement strand
GCGAGCAGGGGGAGATACCCCTCACCCTTCAGCGCCACTTCAAGCGCGAGGGCGACGGCGGGATCGTCTTCAACAACAAGGATCGATGCGGCCATGCTCAGAACTCTACACCCGCCGCACGGCTATCCTGAGTCTCCAATGGCAGCACCCCTCCCCCCAATCGCGGTCAAAGAGCGTGGCAAGGCACTACTGAGCCGCCCCACGCTGAACAAGGACACCGCCTTTAGCCGCGAAGAGCGGCGCCTCCTCGGCCTGGACGGGCTCCTCCCCGCCACGGTGCTCACACTCGAAGAGCAGGTCGCCGTGGAGCTGCAGAAGATTCGTCGGAAGCAGGACCCGCTTGAGCGCTACATCGGACTCGCTGCGCTACAGGATCGCAACGAGACACTCTTCTATCGGCTCCTCGCCGAAAACATGGAGGAGTTCCTCCCCGTGGTCTACACACCAACCGTTGGTGAGGCGTGCAAACGCTGGAGCCAGATCTGGCGACGCGCTCGTGGCGCTTGGATCACACCAGATGATCAGGACCGCATTCCAGAGTTGCTACATAACGCCGCTGGCGGCGGCGAGACGCGACTGATCGTGGTGACAGACAACGAGCGCATCCTCGGCCTCGGCGATCTTGGCGTTGGCGGGATGGGGATTCCAATCGGTAAGCTTTCGCTCTACATCGCCGCCGCTGGGATTCATCCCGCGTGGGCACTCCCAGTCTCACTCGATGTTGGAACGGACAATAAAGAACTGCTTGATGACCCTACGTATCTCGGTTGGCGGAAGCCGCGGCTGCGCGGCACTGCGTATGACGCGTTCATTGAGAAATTCGTTGCGGCGGTGGCGATGGCGCTCCCAGGCTGCGTGATCCAGTGGGAGGACTTCAAGCAACAGAATGCGATCAAGATCCTTGAGCGCTATCGCGGCACCGTGCCGTCATTCAATGACGATATCCAAGGGACGGGCGCCGTTGCGCTCGCCGGAATTATTGCCGCCATTAACGCGGGTGGCGGCTCTGGCAGTAAGAAGATGAACGACCAGCGCTTCCTCTTCTACGGCGCAGGCGCCGCAACGCTCGGCATCGTGCGCCTCCTGCGCCGCTACCTCGAGAGTGTTGGGATGAGCGCCGATGAGCGCGCGAGTGCAATCATCGCGATGGACTCCAAGGGAATCGTGCATGACGGACGGAGCGATCTCACCGACGGAAAGAGCGAGCTCGCACTCTCCGCCGCAACACTGCGTGCGCTGAAGCTTGACGCGATGAGCGGCACGGCAACGTTGGAGGCCATCATTGGCGCAGCACGACCAACCGCACTCCTTGGGACAAGCGGTCAGGCGGGTGCATTCACCGAGGCGGCAATTCGCGCCGTCGCCGCGACAGCTCCTGCGCCACTGATCTGGCCGCTCTCTAATCCAACTTCATGTGCAGAGGCAACGCCCCTGGACATTCTTACCTGGAGCGATAGTCGCGCGGTGGTTGCAACTGGTTCGCCATTTGAGCCGGTCCTTGTTGGCGGGAAGCCTGAGGCGATTAGTCAGGCGAACAACGTCTATATCTTCCCTGGTGTCGGCCTTGCCGCCATTGCCGGTCACCTCCCGCGCATCCCAGATGAGGCCTTCCTTGTTGCCGCAGAAACCCTCGCCGCGCTAACTCCCCCAGAGCGCGCCTCCATCTATCCGCCGATCGCACAGCTCCGCGTGATCAGTCGCAGCATTGCGATCGCGGTGATCCATGCGGGCGTGGCAGGTGGCTGGGCCCCTGCAACCTCAGCCGAACGAATTCCTGAACTCGTGGACGCGGCGATGTGGAGCCCCGTATACCGCCCGTATCTCCCTGCATGAATCACGGCGAACGATAGGATTACACGATGAAGATTGGCGTTTTGCGCGAGAGGGTTTCAGGGGAGCGCCGTGTGGCGCTCGTCCCCGACGCTGCCGCAAAGCTGATCGCTGCAGGCCATCAGATTATTGTTGAGCGCGGTGCTGGAGCCGCCGCCGGCTTCCCAGACGCCACATATGAGAAGGCGGGTGCCACCCTGGTTGCAGATGCGGCCGCGCTGAGCGCCGCCGCCCCACAGCTTGTGGTGAAGGTGCGTAAGCCGAGTGCCGACGAGGCCGCCGCGCTCCCCAAGGGATGTGCGCTGATCTCGCTCCTGACACCTGGCGCCAACGAAGAGATTCTCCCAGCGTTAGCGAGCGCCAAGATCACCGCGCTTGCGATGGAACTCGTGCCGCGAATCACCCGCGCACAGTCGATGGACGTCTTGTCATCGCAGAGCGGTGTTGCTGGATACAAGGCGGCGCTGATCGGCGCCGCAGCGCTCGACAAGTTCCTCCCAATGCTCACCACCGCAGCAGGCTCCATTGCGCCGGCGAAGACGTTCGTCATGGGCGCTGGTGTCGCAGGACTTCAGGCGATCGCCACGGCGCGCCGACTCGGCGCGGTGGTCTCCGCATTCGACGTGCGCGGCGCCGCTGGCGAGCAGGTGCGTTCGCTCGGCGCACAGTTTGTTGAACCTGCGGCAAAGGCCGAAGGGACAGGCGGCTACGCGCGTGCGCAGACAGATGACGAGACGGCGCAGAACGCAACGATCATTGCGGCGCACATCAGCAGCCAAGACTTGGTGATCACCACGGCGCTGATCCCGGGTCGCAAGGCGCCGATTCTTGTGACGGACGCGATGCTCGCCACGATGCGGCCAGGCTCCGTGGTGGTGGATATCGCCGCCGAATCTGGCGGCAATGTTGAAGGGGTGGTCTCTGGCGAGACGGTGCTGAAGCACGGCGTGCACCTGATCGGCGCTGCCAATCTTCCGGCGAGCGTCCCGCTACACGCATCGCAGATGTTTGCCACTAACGTGCGCACGCTGATCACGCACCTCACCGCTGAAGACAAGAGCCTCAAGATTGACGCAGCAGATGAGATCGCTGGACCAATGTTGATCACCAACGCTGGCGAACCTGTGAAGCGATAGGAGTAGAAAGATGATCAGTGCAGTTGCAACGGCACTCGGCGCAGCAACCGTCGCCATCACGCTGATGAGCGGCGGCTTCACTGCAGCGGAGAGCGCCAGCGCGAGCGGCACGCTGATTGACGCGCAGATCGTGGAGGTCTACGTCTTCCTGCTCGCCGCGTTCACCGGATTCCAGATCATCACCAAGGTGCCGCCGCTTCTTCACACGCCACTCATGGCGGCAACCAACGCCATCTCCGCGATCAGCTTGGTGGCGAGCATTGTGATTGCTGGATCTGAGCGACCGCTCTACATCAACATCATGGGGGCAATCGCCGTGGCCGCAGCCACCGTCAACGTGGTCGGCGGATTCGTCATTACTGACCGCATGCTGAAGATGTTCAAGAAGACGGAGGCGCCAAAGTGAACCCACAGATCGGCGCCCTCTTCGTGCAGGTTGCCTATATCGCCGCCTCTGCGGCCTTCATCCTCGGCCTGCGTGGACTGACCAAGCCAGACACCGCGCGTCGCGGCATGCAGCTCGCTGCGGCGGGCATGCTGCTCGCCATTATCGGCACCCTGCTAAACCACGAGATCATCACCTACGAGTACATCATCATTGGTCTCGTTGTTGGCTCAGTGATCGGCCTCCCGATGGGCCTGCTGGTCCCAATGACCGCCATGCCGCAACGCATCGCCGTCAGCCACATGTTCGGCGCACTCGCCGTCACCCTCGTCGGCATCGCCGAGTTCCTTCACTATCGTGACGTTCCTGGTGGACCGGGGGTGGTGAAGATGGTGGCGCTCGGCTTTGAAACGATCTTCGGCGCACTCACCATCACCGGCTCCTTCATGGCGTTCGGGAAGCTGCAGGGATTCATTTCAGGGAAGCCGATCACCTTCCCAGGCCAGAAGATCATCAATGCGGCAATCTTTGTTGGCGCGATCGGACTCTGGATCTACTTGATCGCCACCCAATCGGGCGGCCCTGGCGCAGGTGCCGATAACGGCGTCCTCCTCTTCGGCCTGATGACCCTCCTCGCCCTCGTGATCGGCGTCACGCTCGTGCTGCCGATCGGCGGCGCAGACATGCCGGTCGTGGTCTCGCTCCTCAACTCCTATGCAGGACTCGCGGCGAGTGCCACGGGCTTTGCGATCGGCAACAACATCCTGATCGTCGCAGGCGCCCTGGACGGCGCGAGCGGCTTCATCCTCTCGATCCTTATGTCAAAAGCGATGAACCGTAGCTTCGCGAACGTCCTCTTCGGCGCCTTCGGCGGCGAGAAGGCGGCCGCCTCGGTGAAGAGCGCCGAGGGGCTCACTACGCGCAGCATCAGCGCCGAAGATGCCGCAATGCGCATTGGCTACGCGCGCAACGTGATCATCATTCCTGGGTATGGCATGGCGGTGGCGCAGGCGCAACATGCGGTGCGCGAGCTCGCCGAACTGATTGAGAAGCGCGGGGGACGCGTGCGATTTGCCATTCACCCCGTTGCTGGTCGCATGCCAGGGCATATGAATGTGCTCTTGGCCGAAGCGAATGTTCCGTACGATCACCTCTTTGATCTTGAAGAGATCAACGAAGAGTTCCACACCTGCGACGTTGCACTCGTCATTGGCGCGAATGACGTCACAAACCCCGCCGCAAAGAGTGACCCTGCCTCGCCGATCTACGGCATGCCGATTCTCAACGTGCAGGATGCGGAGCAGGTGATCGTGGTGAAGCGCGGTATGGCAACAGGCTTCGCCGGCATTGAGAACGAACTCTTCTACCTTGAGAAGACCTCCATGCTCTTCGGCGACGCGAAGGGTGTCCTCTCGCAGGTGGTCTCCGAGATCAAGGGGCTCTAGTGAATCCTGTCGCGCGGGTGGTCTCCACCGTTGCGCTCGCAGCAACCGCCTTCTTCACACTTACCGCCTTCCAAACACTTCCAGCGGATGCACAGCTCGCCATTCACTGGAACGTTGACGGCTTCGCTGACGGCTTTGCCGGACGCGAGGCGCTCCTCCTCCTTCCAGCCATCTTTGGTCTCACGGCGCTGTTGACTGCGCTTGCGATCCGCTTTGATCCGAAGCGCGACAACATCGTGCGCAGCGCCGAAGCGCTCGGCTACGTTGGGATGGGGCTTGTCCTCCTCTTTGCCGTCACCCAGTCGGCGATTATCAACTCAGGCTACGGCGAAGCGGCGCGACTCGATCATGCAGTGCCAATCGTGCTCGGCGCACTCTTCGTGTTGCTCGGGTACGCAGCGCCGCAGATCAAGCAGAACTACACCATTGGCGTGCGCCTTCCGTGGACGCTAGAGAGCGTTGCAGCGTGGGATGCGGCGCACGTCACCGTTGGTCGCGCGTGGATAGTGACCGGCGCAGTCACGGCGCTACTCGGCGTGATCCCTACAGATATCGTTGATCTTGGCGCTGCGCCACTCCTCGTCTTCTTCATCGGTCTCGTCTCCTCAGTGGTTGTGGCGACATACGTTGCCTACACCACCTTCAGCGCAGGGGAGCGATCACGAAAGCGACTGCGGCGCAAGCGGTGATCGGCGCGTCAGAACT
>CALMIH010000046.1 GCA_937864085.1 uncultured Chloroflexota bacterium | reverse complement strand
GTGAGTTGGAGCGACGCAAGGAGCAGGAGCTCTGGCGCGTCCTCGTGGCGCTCGGCATCCGTCATGTTGGGGAGACAACGGCACGGGATCTTGCGCTAGAGCTCTCGCGACGTGTCGCTCCAGGTGCAGACTGGAGCAGCCGTGTCGCCTCAACGCTTCGCGGGCTGACAGTGGAAGATTTGACAAGCGTGAGTGGCGTCGGTGCCGTCGTAGGTGAAAGCATCGTCAGCTACTTCGCCGGGAGTGGCACTCGGAGCGCGCTCAACGATCTGATTGAGGTTGGCGTGACGCTGAGCCCAAGCGCCGCGCTTGTAGTGGCGGGGGGAGGCGGGCCACTGAGTGGCGAGCTGGTGGTGGTGACTGGGACACTCGTATCCTCAGGTCTCAGTCGTCGCGAAGCACAGGATCGGATCCGTGCTGCTGGCGGGGTCGTGGCGGACGCCATCACCTCAAAGACCACCCTCTTGGTAGCGGGGGAGAAGGCGGGGAGTAAGCGTGCCGATGCGGAGCGACTCGGCGTTCGCATCGTGGACGAGGCAGGCTTCCTCGCCCTTCTCAAGACGTCTGCCGCGGGCGGGTAGGATTCCCGCATGAGCAAACTCACTCGCGCCGAGGTCGAGAAGGTCGCCGCCCTCGCGCGTCTCGGGCTGACGAGTGACGAGGTGGAGAAGTTGCAGGGCGACCTCAACCTCATCCTTGAGCAGTGGGCCCGACTCGCCGAGGTAGACACGTCGAGCGTTCCTGCGAGCGCGCAGACGATCGTTCAACCGATGCCGCTTCGCGACGATACGGCACACCCCTCCCTCTCTGTGGATGAGGCGCTGCAGAACGCGCCGTCACGGAGTGGCGACTTCGTTCGCGTCCAGGCGATCCTCAGCGAGGAGGCGGACGGATGAGCGCCGACCTTCGTCGCGCCACCGCTACGCAACTCCGCGCCGGATATCGCAGCGGTGAGTTCACGCCGGTTGAGGCGGTAGAGACGCTCCTTGCGGCGATTGCGCGCGAAGACGAGGCGCTTGGCGCCTGGTTGCATCTTCGCGGTGACGAGGTGCGACGAGAGGCGACGGCCGCAGAGGTCACGTACGCGGCGGCACGCGCGTCTGGAGCAGCAGCGCTCGATGCGCTCCCTCCACTCCTCGGCGTCCCTGTGGCGTTGAAAGATCTCGTCAACATGATCGGCACGCCAACGACCGCCGGCTCTAAGATCCTTGAGGGCTACATCAGTCCGTATGACGCAACGATCGCCGCAAAGCTAAAGGCTACTGGCGCACTGATCCTTGGGAAGACGAATATGGACGAGTTCG
>CALMIH010000045.1 GCA_937864085.1 uncultured Chloroflexota bacterium | reverse complement strand
AGAGCGCCACGGCGAACGCTGAGGCGAACCACGGTATTCCGGCCAACCGCCTCTGGGTGGTCGACGCGAGTGCGGACGAGGGCCCAACGTTGAAGCGCTTCCGACCACGCGCCCAGGGTCGCGCCTTCTCCATCAATAAGCCGATGACGCATATCACCATCACCGTAAGCCCGAAGGAGGCCTGATATGGGACAGAAGGTTCATCCAATTGGCTTCCGACTCGGCATCACCAAGACCTGGAGCGCTCAGTGGTACGCCGACAAGGACTACACCAAGCTCCTTCAGGAAGACCTGCGCATCCGCAAGTTGATTGATGAGAAGCTTGCCGCCGCAAGCATCTCCAAGGTGGAGATTGAGCGCGGACTCAACTACGTCACCGTGACCGTGCACTCGGCGAAGCCGGGCGTTGTCATCGGCAAGGGTGGTCAGAACGTTGAAGTGTTGCGCGCCGCGATCGGCGAGATCAGCGCCGGCAAGGTGAAGCTCGAGATCAAGGAGATCCGCCAGCCAGACTTGGATGCGTTCCTCGTTGCCGCCGCAATTGGTGGCCAGCTGACCCGCCGCATCGCCTTCCGCAAGGCGCTGAAGCAGGGGATCCAGCGCACGATGAAGGCTGGGGCTAAGGGCGTGAAGGTGATGGTCTCTGGCCGACTCGGTGGCGCTGAGATGAGCCGCGAAGAGTGGGATCGCGATGGTCGCCTTCCACTTCAGACGCTGCGCGCCGACATTGACTTCGCCATCTATCACGCGCCAACCACGTTTGGGCGCATTGGCGTGAAGGTCTGGATCTACCGCGGCGACGCGCCAGCGGACGTTCTGAAGCCGAAGCCGCTCTCTGAAAACACCGGGGCGGGGGCGTAACCATGTTGATGCCGAAGCGAGTGAAGTGGCGCAAGGTGCAGCGAGGACGCATGTCCGGACCTGCAAAGTCGGGTCGCACCGTGGCCTTTGGTGAGTTCGGTCTCGCCACCACCGAGTGCGCCTGGGTGACTGCACGCCAGATCGAAGCGGCACGCCGCGCCATGACCCACTCGTTGAAGCGCGGTGGCAAGGTCTGGATCCGCGTCTTCCCAGATAAGCCAATTACAAAGAAGCCAGCTGAAACGCGCATGGGCTCCGGTAAGGGCGCACCAGACCAGTGGGTCGCCGTGGTGAAGCCTGGCCGCATCCTCTTCGAGGTTGCTGGCATTGAAAAGAAGGAGGCGATGGAGGCATTCCGGCTCGCCTCAATGAAGCTCCCAGTGAACACCGTGACGCTTGAGCGCGCCGCCGGTCTCGGCGAGATCGTCTTCGGCAAGAAGTTCCTCGCTAAGGTCGCCTCGGGCGTACCGCTTGAGGATGAAACGGTAGCGGTTGCCACCGACGGTGCACCGAAGGAGCCTGAGCTCGTGAAGCCAGTAAAGCCGGCTAAGGAGGAAGAGGCATGATCGACATCGTGAAGGCTCGCACCATGAGCGAAGCCGAACTCGTTCAGGCGCTCACCGACGCGAAGCGTGACCTTTGGCAGGCGCGCTTTGAACTCTCCACGCGCCAGCTGAAGGACACCAGCGTTGTGACCAAGACACGCAAGAGCATTGCGCGACTACTGATGGTCTTGGCCGAGCGCCAGGCGAGCCAGAAGGCATAGGGGGCGACATGACTGAGAAGCAGACGGGCCAGCGCAAGACGCAGACCGGCAGGGTCGTAAGCGATGCTGGGCAGAAGACGATCGTGATCACGGTCGAGCGCCTGCAGCAGCATCCTGTCTACAAGCGCGTCATTCGTCGCACCGCCAAGTTCATGGCGCACGACGAAGAGAACAGCGCCAAGGTGGGCGATCTGGTGACCGTTGAAGAGTCACGCCCGCTCTCCGCGAAGAAGCGTTGGCGCCTGATTGAAATCGTTGAGCGCGCAGAGGGAGGCTCACTGTGATTCAGACGGGGACCCGCCTCCGCGTGGCTGACAACTCCGGCGCCAAGGAGATCGAGTGCTTCCGCATCCTCGGACGCTCCCGCTCCACTGTGGCTGGCGTGGGCGACGTGATCGTCGCCGCCGTCAAGCAGGCCACCCCGAACGCTGGCGTGAAGAAGGGTGACGTGGTCAAGGCTGTGGTTGTGCGCACCGTGAAGGAGATCGCGCGACCAGACGGCAGCTTCATCCGCTTCGACGAGAATGCCGCCGTGCTGATCGCCGCCGATGGCAACCCGCGCGGCACGCGCATCTTTGGGCCAGTGGCGCGCGAGCTGCGCGATCGCGACTACATGAAGATCATCTCACTCGCGCCGGAGGTGCTGTAATGCGTTCGACATACGGCACCACCACAGCGATTCGCGTCGGCGACACGGTCTCCGTGTTGAGCGGTAAGGACGCAGGGAAGCGCGGCACCGTGGAGCGACTCGTCGCCCCAGGGAAGGTCGTTGTGACCGGCATCAACATCGCCAAGAAGCACCAGAAGCCACGCCAGAAGATGAACGCAGGATCGCAGACACCAACGGTTGATAAGGGGGGCATCCTTGAGGTCGCCACTCCGTTCGACCTCGCCAAGGTGGCGGTCGTCTGCCCGAAGTGCGATCGACCGGTCCGCATTAAGTCGACCCGCGCCGCCGACGGCGAGAAGCGTCGCCTCTGCGGCCGCTGCTCCACCGAGTTCCCGCGAAAGGCGGTGGCCAAGTGAGCGGTTCGTTGAAGGAGCGCTACGTGAGCGAGGCGGTTCCGGCCCTGAAGACTGAGTTCGGTTACAAGAACGTCATGCAGGTGCCGCGCCTCGAGAAGATCGTGGTGAACATCGGCCTCGGCGAAGCGCTTGCCAATGCCAAGGCGATCGACGCTGCCGTTGGCGACCTCGCCCTCATTACTGGCCAACGCGCTGTTGTCACCAAGGCGAAGAAGTCCATCGCAACCTTCAAGGTGCGTGAGGGGAACCCGATCGGCGCCAAGGTCACACTCCGCGGTGCACGCATGTGGGAGTTCTTCGAGCGACTCACGCGCGTTGCACTCCCACGCATCCGTGACTTCCGCGGCGTCTCCGGGAAGGCATTTGATGGTCGCGGCAACTACACGCTGGGGCTCAAGGAGCAGCTCTCCTTCCCAGAGATTGAATTCGACAAGATCGACCGACTTCGGGGTCTTGAGGTCACGATTGTCACGACGGCAAAGAGCGACGAGGAGTCAAAGCGACTCCTCGCCCTGCTCGGCATGCCGTTCGCGAACTAAGGGAGGTTGAGATGGCGAAGAAGTCGATGGTCCTGAAGTCACAAGCTCCAGCAAAGTTCTCTAGCCGCAAGTACAATCGCTGCTCGCTCTGCGGTCGACCGCGAGCGTTCATTCGCAGGTTCGGCCTATGCCGCATCTGCTTCCGAGAGCGCGCCCTTGTCGGAATGATTCCGGGCGTAACGAAGTCGAGTTGGTGAGCATATGAACGTCACTGATCCAATTGCCGATATGTTGACGAGGATCCGCAACGCCTCGCGTGCGCGGCACGCCGAGGTGCTGGTCCCTGCCTCCAAGCTGAAGGTCCAGATGGCGCGCATCCTCGTGGATGAGGGCTTTGTGGCGAGCGTGGAGGAGACCCGCTCCGTCCCGGAAAACTTCCTGAAGATCACCCTCAAGTACGTGGACGGGAAGGTCCCTGTCGTCTCCGGCCTGAAGCGCATCAGCAAGCCTGGTCTGCGCGTCTATGCTGGCAAGACAGAGATCCCACGCGTGCTCGGTGGTCTCGGTGTCGTCATCCTGAGCACATCCAAGGGGATCATGACCGGAGCGCAGGCCCATAAGGCCGAGCTCGGTGGCGAGATCCTCGCCTTCGTGTGGTGAGAGGAGCAAGCTGATGTCACGCATTGGACGCAAGCCGATCTCCGTCCCGTCAGGGGTCAAGGTGACCATTGACGGTCGCACGGTCACGGTTACTGGGCCGAAGGGGACCCTCTCGCGCGCCCTCCCTGGCGTGATCTCCATCGTTGCTGAGGGTGACACGCTGCAGCTCAGCCGCCCAAGCGACTCAAAGACGAACCGCTCAATGCACGGCCTCTGCCGCACCCTCGTCGCCAACATGGTGGAGGGCGTCTCAACCGGCTACCGCAAGGAGCTGGAGATCAACGGCGTCGGCTACCGTGCCGCGAAGGCTGGCAGCAAGTTGACGCTCGCCCTCGGCTACAGCCATCCGATCGAGATTAATCCGCCAGCCGGCATCACCTTTGAGGTGGACGGCCAGACGAAGGTCTCCGTTCTTGGTCACGACAAGGAGCTCGTCGGTCAGATCGCCGCCGAGATTCGTTCGCTGCGCAAGCCTGAACCGTACAAGGGGAAGGGCGTGAAGTACGCCAACGAAGTGATCCGCCGTAAGGCCGGTAAGGCCGGCAAGGTTGGTGCCAAGTGAGCCGCGCAACCACACGTGTCGCCGCGCGGAAGCGCCGCCACACATCAATTCGCTTGACGGTGGAGGGGAGCGCCGCGCGTCCGCGCCTTGCAATCTTCCGCAGCCTGAATCACATCTACGCCCAGGTGATCGACGATCAGCGCGGCGCAACACTCGCCGCCGCCTCCACACTAGATACCGCTGCGAAGGGCGACGCCAAGTTGACCAAGGTGCAGGAAGCTGCCGCCGTGGGCACGCTGATTGGCGAGCGCGCCAAGGCTGTCGGCGTTGCGCAGGTGGTCTTCGATCGCGCCGGATTCCGATATCACGGGCGCCTCAAGGCGCTCGCAGACGCTGCCCGGGCTGCCGGGCTCGAGTTCTAAGGAGGGCGCCGAGATGAGCAGGATCGATCCGTCAAAGCTGACCCTCACCGAGAAGGTCGTGCAGATTAATCGCGTGGCGAAGGTCGTTAAGGGCGGTCGCCGCTTCACCTTCTCCGCGCTCGTCGTCGTTGGTGACGGCCAGGGCCATGTTGGCGTTGGCGTTGGCAAGGCGGGCGAGGTCCCAGAGTCAATCCGCAAGGGGACTGAGGACGCGAAGAAGCACCTGATCAAGGTCCCCTTCTTTGGCACCACCATCCCGCACGAAGTTCACGCTGAGCACACCGCCAGCCGCGTCATGTTGAAGCCTGCATCGCAAGGAACCGGCGTCATCGCCGGTGGTGCGATCCGTGCCGTTGTGACCGCAGCGGGGATCCACGACATCCTCTCCAAGGTCTACGGCTCATCCAACCCGGTCAACGCAACGCGCGCCGCAATCGATGCGCTGAGCCAGCTCCGCACCGCGGCGCAGATCTCTGCAGCGCGCGGAAAGCGCGTTCGCATCCGAGTTGCTGGCCAGCAGGAGAAGGAGGCCAACCATGGCTGAGAAGTTGCTGAAGGTCATCCAGGTTCGAAGTGAACTAGGTCACGTCTCGCGCAACCGCGGCACCATCCGCGCGCTCGGCCTCGACCGTATTGGTCACAGCAATATCCTTCCAGATAATCCCGCCGTGCGCGGAGCGATCCGTCAGGTACGCTTCCTTGTAGAGGCTGAGGAGCTTTCGGGCGCCGAGGCCGAGGCGGGTGCAAAGTTTGTTGCCGCTAAGAAGTTGAAGCACGCCAAGCACGCCAAGAAGGCGAAGAGGGTAGCGAAGTGAAACTACACGACCTAAAGCCAGCGGTTGGATCAAAGCGGAAGCGCATTCGCGTTGGCCGCGGTATCGCTGCGGGTCGTGGTAAGACCGCCGGCTACGGTACCAAGGGCCAGACCTCGCGCAGCGGTGGCAGCATCCCCGCCTGGTTCGAAGGGGGCCAGACCCCAATTCATATCCGCATCCCGAAGCTTCGTGGCTTCCGCAATGTGCTCCGCGTGGAGTCCGCGGTGGTCAACGTTGGTCGCATCCAGAACTGGATTGACGCGGGTCGCCTGAAGGGCGAGTCGCCACTCACCATCAATGTGGACGTGCTCGAGGCTGCCGGCCTGATGAAGAGCCGCGGCAAGCCACTCAAGGTGCTCGGCGGCGGCAACCTTTCGGCGAAACTCTTCGTGCTCGCTGATTCGTTCACCGATAGCGCGCTCACCAAGATCAAGGCGGCAGGCGGGAGCACCCAGGTACTCCAGCTTCCAACAGAGGAGAGCGCGGTTGCCGTTGGCGTCACAAAGAAGAAGAGTGCTCCGAAGAAGTCAGCATCTGAGACGAGCGAGCCGTCCGCCGGAGCGGACGCCTAAGCGTCGCACCAAGCGCGTTTGCGCTTTGCTAGAGAGTGAGAGAGGAGTCGATCGATGATTGAGACCCTACTCAACGCGGTGCGATCGCCAGACATTCGTCGCAAGATCCTCTTCGTTGGCGCGATGCTCGTGGTCTTCCGATTGCTCAGCCACGTCCCAGTCCCTGGTGCGGATCCCGCCGCCCTCGCCAACTTCTTTGAGGACAACGCCCTCTTCGGTCTCCTCGACCTCTTCTCAGGCGGTGGGCTGGCGCGATTCAGCGTGGTCGGCCTCGGCCTGAACCCGTACATCAACGCCTCAATCATCATGCAGTTGATGAGTGGCGTGGTGCCACGACTCATCGAGTTGAGCCGTGAGGGCGAGTATGGTCGAAACAAGATCAACCAGTACACCCGCTACCTGACGGTGCCGCTCGCGGCGCTGCAGAGCTACGCCTTCTTGGCGCTCCTCAACAGCCAGCAGGTGCTCACCACAACCTTCGACCTCGCCAGCCCAGAGACGCTCGTCCAGATCGTCATCCTTACCACCGGCTCACTCCTCTTGATGTGGATCGGTGAGCTTGTGACGGAGCGCGGCATTGGTAACGGCATCAGCTTCATCATCTTCGCCGGCATCATCGGCCGCGTCCCTGGTGCGATCCAGGAGTTCCTCGCGGCGCCAGACCTTGCCGTGCTCGTCGCCTTCGGCGCCGTTGGCGCCGCAGCCGTTGCGGCAATCATCCTGATCACCGAGGGGCAGCGCCGCATCCCTGTGGAGTACGCAAGCCGCGTTCGCGGGAATCGCGTCTACCAGGGTGGCCGAACCTTCCTCCCACTGAAGGTGAACCAGGCTGGAGTGATTCCGATCATCTTCTCAATGAGCATCCTCCTCTTCCCAGCACAGATCGCCGGTTATTTCACCGCGTCGCAGGTTGAGTGGGTTGCCGCTGGCGCAACCTGGATCGTCAACACGCTTGGGCCACAGAATGAGATCGTCTACGTTCCCTTCTACTTCCTGCTCACTGTGGCCTTCACCTACTTCTACACCGCGTTCACCTTTAAGGCGGATGAGACCGCCGATCAGCTGCGAAAGAATGGTGGATACGTCCCAGGAATTCGTCCAGGGAAGCCAACTGAGGAGTATCTGGGCAAGATCGTCACACGAATCACACTGCTCGGCTCACTCTTCCTCGGCATCGTCGCAGTCTCCCCATACGCACTCGGCGCGCTCTTCGGTGACTTAGGCGGCCTCGGCTTGAGCCTCGGCGGCACCGGACTCCTGATTGCGGTGAGCGTGGTGGTTGAGACGATGAAGCAGCTTGAGGCACAGATGCTGATGCGAAACTACGAGGGCTTTATCAAGTGATTTTAGTCCTTCTCGGCGCCCCAGGCGCAGGGAAGGGGACGCAGGCGGAGGCACTCGCCACCGCCACTGGCGCCGCTCATGTGGCCACCGGCGACCTCTTCCGCGCGGAGATTGCTGCGGGGAGTGAACTCGGTCGCACCGCTTCGTTATTCATTGACGCAGGGAAGCTCGTCCCTGATGAGGTGACGATCAGCATGATCAGCGCGCGACTTGCGAAACCTGATGCGGCGCAGCGCGTGATCCTTGACGGCTTCCCGCGCAACCCGGCGCAGGCGGCGTCGCTCGATACAGCCTTCTCGTCAAGTGGCCGCGCAATCTCCGCAGTCTTGTTGAACGTTGACGTTGCAGCGCTCACGGCGCGACTGACTGGGCGACGCGTCTGCCCAGACTGTGGTCGCTCATATCACTTAGCGCACCGCCCCCCAGCCGTTGCGGATCGCTGCGATGCGTGCGGTGCGGTGCTGATCACGCGGAGTGATGACGCGCCGGCAACGGTTGCCGCTCGGCTAGAGAATCAGCTCGCCGCGCTCAACGACGTTGTTGACCTCTATCGTGCCTCAGGTCGGCTGCAGGTTGTGGAGGGGGTCGGCGAGATCCGCGAGATTCAGTCGCGCCTCGCCGCTGCCGCCGCCTCGGTCGGCTTCACCTCGTAGCGCGGCGCGAGCGGTGACAGTAATGAGTGACAGCATATGAGCGGCATCACCCGAAAGAGTCCAGCCGAGGTGGCGCTGATGCGCCGCGCTGGCGCCGTTGTTGCGGAGGTGCTCGCGCTTGTTGAGCAGCTCGCAGTGCCGGGGGCGAGCACGGCAGAGATCGCCGCCGCCGCCGAACGCCACATCCTCGCCGCTGGCGCTAGCTCTAACTTCAAGGGGTATCACGGCTTCCCCAGTGTGATCTGCCTCTCCATTGACAACGAGGTGGTGCACGGCATCCCGGGCGAGCGCGAGATCAAGCTCGGGGCGCTCGTCTCAGTGGACGCAGGAGCGATCATTGACGGCTGGCACGCCGACGCGGCGCGAAGCTTTTACGTAGGGGAGGCGCCACCTGAGGCGGCGCGACTGCTCCGCGTGACGCGGGAGGCGCTCGACGCTGGCATCGCCGCGGCGCGACCCGGCGCAACGATCGAGGAGGTTTCAGCGGCGATTGAGGATGTGGCGCTCGCCGCGAAACTCGGCATCGTACGGCCGTATGTGGGGCATGGGATCGGTCGCGCTATGCATGAGGCCCCCCAGGTGCCGAACTATCGGACTGGGCGGAAGAGCCTCACCCTCGCCCCTGGCCACTGCCTTGCGATCGAGCCGATGCTCACCCTCGGCTCCCCAGAGGTGGGGGTGATGGACGATGAGTGGACCGTTGTAACAATTGATGGGAGCCTCGCCGCCCACTTCGAGGATTCGATCGCGATCACCCCAGAGGGGTCGCTCTTGCTGACCAGGCCCTGAGCGTGGCGGAGCTCCGTCCCACGAGGGGGGCTTCGTTGCGAGGGGGGCTGGGCTCTGCTATCCTCCGCGTTCGTGCGTTTGGGGGCTCTCCCCACTCGTCCCCTGGCTCGCCAGGGGACAGCACCGCAGTCTGAAAC
>CALMIH010000044.1 GCA_937864085.1 uncultured Chloroflexota bacterium | reverse complement strand
TTCCTCTTATGGCAGGCGGCATACACAGAGCTCGTCACCTGGCCAGGCCTCTGGCCAGACTTCAGTGGCGCGGACCTTGAATCTGCACTGCGCGCATTCGCTGAACGGACGCGGCGGTACGGACGATGAGCCTCCGCGGTGGTGGCCTCCCAGCGCGCGCCGTTGGAGCGCTCTTTATCGTGCCGTTTGGCGCTGGCCTCCTCATCTGGCCGTACGGCACCCTTCCGCTTACCGCACTCCTCATCATCCTCGCCGCACGTGAAGGGGCTCAGATCGTTGGTGCGATCTCGGGTGGCGCCTCTGCGGCGTGGAGCGCAGCGCTCCTCGTAGTGCCACTCGCCGCACTTGTCGCCGCAGGTCCTGTCGTTGCTGCAGCGCTGGGGGTACTCACACTGCTCGCACTTGTTGCCACACATCTTCTACGCGCACTCCGTGTTAAGCGCGGGAGTGTGGCGCCGTACGCGCGCGCACTCTTCGGAACGCTCGCCACGGCGACCTGGCTTTCGCCGCTTCTCCTCCTTCCGCTCTTCGGGTACGTTGGAGGAGCGACACCCTCACCGTGGATCGCGTGGCTCCTCGCAGTAGTCTGGAGTGCAGATACTGGCGCCTATTTAATTGGTCGACGCTTCGGTAAGCGCAAGCTCGCCCCGCTGATCTCTCCGCGTAAGAGCGTCGAGGGGCTGGTTGGCGGACTGTTCACTGCCACAGTTATTGGGTCAGCCGCTGCAATGAACTGGCTCGACGCACCACTGATCTGGGCGCTCCCTACGAGCCTCGCCGTTGCCGCCGCCGCCGAAGCTGGAGACCTTGTTGAGTCACTCTTCAAGCGGGCCGCTGGTACCAAGAACTCTGCAACGCTCATCCCTGGGCATGGCGGAGTGCTTGACCGTATTGATAGCCTCCTTCTTGCGGCGCCCGTCACCCTCCTCGCCGCGATCCTCTTGGAACTCTCGCGGATGCTGATCTCCGGCGACTGATGATGCGGCAACGCGTGGCCTTGATCGGTGCGACCGGTTCAATTGGCGCGCAGACGCTTCAGGTGCTCAGCGACAACCCGGAGCGCTTTGATCTCGTTGCACTCGCCGTCGGTCGTGAGAGCACCGCGTCTCGTGAGATTGCCGCCGCCCATCCGAGCGCACAGTTCCATGTTGGGCTGAGTGGGGAACAGCTAAGCGATGCAATCCTTGGGGCAACACCAGATATCGTCGTCGCTGCTGCAACAGGGCTTGTTGGCATCCACGCCACGATCGCCGCCCTTGATGCTGGTGCGGCTGTCGCAATTGCCAACAAGGAGACCATCGTTGCAGGCGGCGAGATGGTGATCGGCGCGGCACGCCGCGCAGCCGCGCGGAGCGGAACGTCACTCCTTGAACGGCTGCGACCCGTAGATAGCGAGCACTCAGCCCTCTGGCAGTGCCTCGCTGGCGAGTCGCCAGAGCGCGTTGAGCGGCTCTGGCTCACCGCAAGTGGTGGCCCGTTCCGTACCTGGGATGCGTCACGGATCGCCAGCGCAACTGCTGACGATGCGCTGAAGCATCCAACGTGGAAGATGGGCGGGAAGATCACGATCGACTCCGCCTCTCTCGTGAACAAGGGGCTCGAGGTCATTGAGGCACATCGGCTCTTTGAGGTGCCGATGGAGCGCATCTCCATCCTTGTCCACCCGCAGAGCATCCTGCATGGTGCGGTGAGCTTCACCGACGGTTCGATAAAGGGGCAGATGGGAGAGCCTGATATGCGCGGACTAATTAGCTATGCGCTCAACTATCCAGAACGAAGCGCGCATCCAGCACACAGCGTTGATCTTGCCGCGATGGGGGAGCTCACCTTTGAGGCACCCGATCTCTTACGCTTCCCAGGGCTCGCCGTTGCCCTGGCCGCGGGTGAGCGTGGCGGGGCGGCACCCGCCGCGCTGATCGTTGCCGATGATGTCGCCACAGCCCGCTTCCTCGCCGGAGAGATCAGCTTCGGCGCGATCCCCGCACTCCTCTCTGCCGCCATTGAGCGATTCGGCGGGCTCCCTGAGGCGGGCGACCTCGCCACCCTCTCGAGCCTTCATCTCGACGTTCGGAACTTCGCCGAAACGTGGCGCCCAGCATGAGTGCGCGCGCCAGCGTAGGCTGAGGACATGGCTGAACTACTTGGGCTCATTGGTGGGGTCGTAGGGCCACTCCTGGTCTTGATCCTTCTTGTGGTGCCGTTGATCGTGGTGCACGAACTCGGCCATTTGCTCGTGGCTCGCTGGCGGGGAATCGCCGTTGAAGAGTTCGGCATCGGCTTCCCGCCACGGATCGCCGTGCTGCATCGTGGCTCACGCACCCTCCTCACACTGAACGCCCTCCCATTCGGTGGCTTTGTTCGCATGGCTGGAGCCACGGAGGGGAGCAGTGAGCTAGATGGGTGGGAGCGCGCATCGCTCCTCTCAAAGACGATGGTCATGCTCGCGGGTGTTCTCGTCAATCTTCTTCTCGCCTTTGCGCTGATGCTCCTCCTCGCCGGCCCACTGGCGGAGCGCGGTGAGCTAACGCTTGACGCGGTGCAGCCTGGCTCGCCTGCTGCAGCGGCGGGGATCGTTGCAAGTGACAGGATCGCCGCGCTGAATGGCGCTCCCTTTGACCGATTTGAGCCGCCACTCGCCAACATTCGTGCACTCGCTGGCGAACAGGTCAGCCTGACGATCGTCTCCTCTTCAAACGTAACGCGAGAGATCTCCGTGCGCCTGCGCACGCTGCAAGAGGCAGCGGACCAGGGTGTGCTTGGCATTCAGATCAGTGGGCTCGCCCCAGCTGGCCCGCTGACACGACCGGCTGATCAAGTGATCACGGTTGCTGCAGCGCGCACAGCGGAGGCGGGCGGCGCAATTATTGGTGGTTTAGCGGAACTGGTGAGTGCACCGTTCCGCTCGGACAGCGAAGCGCCAACGCTCGCCGGCCCCGTTGGTATTGCCGTTGGAGTTGCTGGCGCGGCTGAACGGCTCGGGTTGAGCGGACTCTTGCAGATCGCTGCACTCCTCTCAGCGAACCTTGCGATCTTAAACCTGCTTCCGATCCCGCCGCTCGATGGTGGGAGGGTTGCCGTGCTCCTGCTACGACGTGTGCTCGGTGGCGAGCGCGGTCGTCGTGCAGAGCAGGCGCTCGTTACCGGCGGGGCGCTCGCGATGCTGCTGCTCTTTGTCTGGATCACGCTTGGCGACCTCATCGGTATCTTCACTGGGGCGGCGCAGTGAGCCGCGATCTTCCTGTGGTGCCACGACCGGCCGCGGATCGACCTGACCTACTGCGCCCGACCCGACGAAGCACTCCATCGGTGAGCATCGGCGGAGTCCTTGTTGGTGCAGCGCACCCGATCGTCGTGCAGTCAATGACGAATACCGACACCGCCGACGCTGTTGGTACGGCGGCTCAGGTTGCACACCTCGCGCGTGGAGGGAGTCAGATCGTCCGCATTACGGTGAATC
>CALMIH010000043.1 GCA_937864085.1 uncultured Chloroflexota bacterium | reverse complement strand
CGCTGTTGTCGGTGCCAACATCAAGCGAGACTGGAAGCGCCCACGATGGTTGAATCCCTGCGGCGGCGGTGTAGAGCGAAAGCTTGCCGATTGGGATGCCCATGCCGCCAACGCCAAGGTCACCGAGGCCGAGGATGCGCTCGTTGTCGGTGACAACGATCAGGCGAATCTCTGCGCCGCCGGAAGCGTTGCGCAGCAGTTCAGGAATTCGCGATGCATCTTCGGGCGTAATCCATGCGCCGCGCGCGCGACGCCAGATTTGGCTCCAGCGCTTGCACGCCTCACCGACGGTGGGCGTGTAGACGATGGGGAGGAACTCTTCGACGTTCTCAACAAGGAGGCGATAGAAGAGGGTCTCGTTGCGGTCTTGCAGCGCAGCGAGGCCGATGTAGCGCTCGAGCGGATCCTGCTTTCGGCGGATCTTGACCAGCTCCACGGCGACCTGCTCCTCGAGGGTCAGGATCGACGCAGGGAGGAGCCCGTCGAGGCCGAGGAGGCGGCGCTCCTCACGGCTGAAGGCGGTGTCCTTATTCAGGGTTGGTCGGCTGAGCAGCGCCTTGCCGCGCTCCTTCACCGCAAGGGTGGCAGCGGGCGTTAGATGGCCGTTCATCACCTGGGGGGCGCTTGGCGTGCTCATACGAGGCGAAGGATAGCCCCGTCAGGGGTGTAGCATCGGAGCATGGCAGCCACGATCCTTGTTGTTGAAGACGATCCAGCCGTCGCGCTCGCCCTTGAGGTGGCGCTGAAGGGCGAGGGGTATCTCCCCCTGCTCGCCGCCACGGGAGATAAGGGGTTGGAGATCGGCCTGGCGCAGGCGCCGGACCTGCTGATCCTTGACGTCCGCCTCCCAGGGATAGACGGCTTTGAGCTGCTCCGCCGACTACGGGCCGGCGGCTCAAAGGCGCCAGTGATCATCCTCACCGCGCGCGACGAAGAGGTGGACACGATCCTCGGCCTTGAGCTCGGCGCCGACGACTACATGACCAAGCCCTTCCGCGTCCGTGAGCTGCTCAGCCGCGTCAAGTCGCACCTGCGTCGTGCGTATGGCGACCTTGCCGACGCGCTCGGCGGGCGCATCATTCGCGCGGACGAACTACTGATCGATCTTGAGCGGCGGCGCGTCAGCCGCGCTGGGAAGAAGATCTCGCTCACCCCAACGGAGTTTGAGATCCTGCGCCTCCTTGCAGAGAAGCCGGGGCGCGTCTTCAGTCGCCGCGACCTCCTTGAGCGCGTTCGCGATTACGACGCCGCCATCTCAGGCGATGAGAAGACGATCAATGTCCATGTGAGCCATCTACGCGACAAGGTGGAGGAGGATCCGTCGAACCCGCGCTTTGTGATGACCGTCCGTGGCGTGGGCTACGCATTTGCTGATAGGAGCGAGCGCGGCGAGCGGAGCGGATCCTGAACTCGCTCTTCTCGCGCCTCTACGGACTCCCGCCGCGCGGTCTCCGCGCGCGACTAACTGCTGCCTTCCTCGGCATCGTTGCGGTTGCACTCTTCACTTCAGGGTTCGTCGTGGTGGACAGGATGAGCAGAGAGCTCGAGTCGCAGGAGTTCACTTCACTGCAGGTGCGCCGCATGGCGGTGGCGAGCTCTGCGCGCAGCATTGCAATTGCCGCGGCCGGCGAGCAGGCGATTATCACAAAGGCTGGCGCGCTCTCGCCTACGGTCCAGGAACGCTTCTTGCTTCAGGATCCAGAACTGCAAGGCCTTGCAACAGTGATCGCACGCGCCGATGTGCGCATTCAGTTCGGCTCATGGGATGAGGCGCAACAGCTTTTCACACCACTGACTGACGCCAAGTTCACCATTGATTCTTCTGGCGTAGAGCCAACAGCTGGCGAGCGACGAGATCCGATCACGAGCGGCTCTGAGGTAGTGGTGCTCGGAGGCACATCCACCGTTGGCGCAATGGAGATCACACTCGTGCAGCCACTCTCCACGCGCGTCACGCGCATCACACAAATCACGAGCCTGGTGCTTATCGTTAGCATTTTTGCACTGCTGCTTACGATCTTTTTCGCTTCACTCGCCGCACAGCGCTTTGCGAAGCCAGTACGACTCCTATCAGAAACAGCGACAAGGATTGGCGACGGTGACCTCTCTGCACGCGTTCCGACCGGAAGCGAGGTTGCGGCGAACGTAGAGATGGAGGCGCTCTTGAGCCAGTTCAATCGCATGGCTGGTCGCCTCGAGGGGACGGTCGCGGCGCTTCGTCGTGAGCGCGATCGTGGACAGGAGCATCTGGCGGATGTTTCGCATGAGCTTCGCACGCCGCTCGCCGCACTCCGCGCCTTCGTAGATCTACTTGACGAGAGCGCAACGACCGATGCCGCCACGCGAAAGCGACTCCTGACTGAAGCTGGCAACCAACTTGAGCGCATGGATGCACTCACGGCGAATATCTTGGAGCTCTCCCGATTTGACGCAGGCATTGCGCGTCCGAACTTTGTAGAGGGAGATTTGCGCTCGAGTGTCCGCGCGGCGATTGAGCAAGCCGCCGTTGGCGCACGACGACGTGGCGTTGCGCTTGACGAGCGCCTCCCAGCGCGACGGGTGATGGTGCGCCATGACGGAACACTTGTTGGCCAGGCGGTAGCGAACCTTGTTGCCAATGCGTTGAAGTTCACACCGCGCGGCGGGAGCGTCTCCGTTGCGGTTCGTCCACTTGCAACTGGCGCCGCAACGATCACCATCTCAGACAGCGGGGTTGGCATCTCCGCTGAAGAGTTGCCGCGCATCTTTGATCGCTTCTACCGCGGCACAGAGGGGCTCGCTGCGGCGCGCAAGGCGACGCGTGCTTCAGGTTCTGGACTTGGCCTTGCCATCGTGAAGTCAATTGTTGACATGCATGCGGGCCGGATCGTGGTGGAGAGTCTCCTTGGGAGCGGAACGAGTTTCACGCTGACGCTTCCAGCAGATCCTGAACAGATCGCCGATGAGACGGTGGAGCCAGCGCCAGCACCGCAAGGACCAGCATCGCTGATCAGTGTGGGGCGCCGCGCCGCAGCGCTGCTCGGAGAGGTTGCGAAAACTTCACTTCGTCTTCGGCAGGTTCTTCGCGCCGATGCCTCATCATCTACAGTTGAAGAACAAGGCACACCGCGTGACGCCGCCGCGTCAGCCGACGACGCCACCAAGTCAACAAAGGAGAGAGCGTGAGCAAAGCGTCAGATCCGACGGACGAGCGCAGCCAAGAGACGCTCCGATTTGAACCAGAGCCGGCGGAAAATCCCCAGCCCTGGGTTGAGAAGCTTGATGACGGATACCCGAAGCCTGAACCACTCCTTGGCGACGGCGGCGAGGCGCCGGCAGAGAAGCGAGTAAGCGCGATTGGGCGGCGAGCGATCCTCGGCCTCCTCGCCCTCTCACTCATCTTTGGTGCTGCAGGTGGCGCAGGGGCAACCGTGCTACTGCTTGGTGGCTTCAACGGGAGTGGAGATATCGGCGAGCAGATCCGTCAGACGCTCGTCTCAGAGCAGTCCGCGACCGTCAGCGTTGCCGAGCGCATCTCACCGGCGATCGTCACCCTAGAAGTGACAGGTGTCGACGGCGAGGCGGTTGGATCTGGTGTGATCTATTCGGCAGACGGTTGGATCGTCACAAATCGACACGTTGTTGAGGGTGCAACCGCCATGACCGTTCATCTTGAGGACGGTCGTGACTTCCCTGGGCTTGTCTATGGCATTGACACGCTGACCGATCTCGCGATCGTCAAGGTGGAGGCGACCGGACTTACCGCCGCAACGCTCGGCCGCTCGAGCGCCATCCAGGTTGGGCAGACCGCCATTGCGATCGGCTCGCCTCTCGGCGTCTATACGAATTCAGTAACGGCCGGGATCATCTCCGCCATTGGGCGAGAGATCACCACCGAGTCTGGTCGGCTCGACGGCCTCCTCCAGACGGACGCCGCGATCAACCCGGGAAACTCTGGTGGCGCGCTCGTTGACTCAAGCGGCGCCGTGATCGGCATCAATACCGCCATCTCCACTGAAGGGGCGGGGATCGGCTTTGCGATCCCAATTGACATTGCACGACCGATCATGGAGCAGGCGCTCGCTGGGATTGAGCTCTCCCGCCCATGGATCGGCATTCGCTACGTTGCCCTTGATCGCCGCACTGCGGCGGAGAACAACCTCACCCTCTTTCAGGGGGCTTGGATCTCAGGCGGGACGGAGTCAGGGATCGTGCCAGGGAGCCCCGCCGAAGCGGCCGGCCTCGCCGACGGCGACATCATCACTAAGGTGCAAGGCGTGCTGATTGACGAACAACACCCACTGCAAGACCTCTTGGTCCAGTACTCGCCCGGGGCGGTGATCATCTTGGACGTGCTCCGCGCCGGAGCAACAGTTCAGATCTCAGTCACCCTTGGGATTCGGCCGGACCAGTAGTCGTTAGCCGATCAAGGCTCCCGTCGTCCGGGAGTCGCCCTTGACGCAAGAGTTGCTCGCGCACTGCGCCAACCAGGTAGAGCGACCCTGCAACGATCACCGCACCGCGATCACGCGATGCTGCGTTGAGCGCTGCGCGCGGATCGGCGGCGGTCTCAACTCTTGCGCCAAGACCCGCTCCGCGCGCCATTGCGGCGAGCGCCTCTGGTGTTGACGATCGGTCATCGCTGACGCTGGTGCAGATGACGCGCGCCGATTGCAGTAGTGGTGAACGTGCGAGTTCACCAAAGATCTTCGCAATTGACTTGTCTGCCATTGCCGCAAAGATGAGCGTTACGCCACCCGCTCCACTCTCGCCATCGCCGTCACGGAGCAGCGGCGCAAGATCGCTCACTGCGGCTGCGAGTGCAGCAGCGCCATCTTCATTGTGTGCACCATCAAGTAAGAGATCGCGCTGGTCGCTTGCGCCGAACGCGCCGCTGATCAGCTCCATGCGGCCTGGCCAGCGCGCGGCGGCGAATCCAGCCCTGATCTCTTCATCGCTCACCGTAGTGATCCCCGCAGCCTTCATTGCGTCAAGCGTGGCGAGCGCCACCGCGGCGTTCTCTCCTTGGTGGCGCCCGAGGAGCCCCACCCTGACGGCGCCGAGTCGTGGTAGCTCAACCTCAATGCCGTCGCGTCCCAGTGTTCGGATTGCTCCATGCGTTGCAATGGTGAGTGGCGCATTAACCGCCGCCGCAACGCTCTTGATCACGCTCAGCGCTTCGCCCCTGTCAGTTGCCCCCGTGACTGCGCGATCCCCACGCAT